>JALYUR010000141.1 GCA_030853635.1 Vulcanimicrobiota bacterium
GTCAGCGCGATGTAGGCGTCCGCGACCGCGACGATCCGTGCTTCGAGCGCTATCTCGTCGCCCTTCAATCCGTGCGGATAACCGCTGCCGTCGATGCATTCATGATGCTGCTCTATGATGCGCGCGAGCATCCGGCAGTCTGTCCACTTCGAGGCAAAACGCGCGCCCAACTCGCAGTGCATGCGCAGCTGACGCTCTTGGGCCGCTGCGAGCGGACCGGCGTCGGCTAATAGCGCCCCGGGCATCGCGAGCAGGCCGATGTCGTGGAGCAACGCGCCACGCCGCAAGACTTCCAAACGCGCTCCGCGCAAGCCAAGTACGGATCCGAGCGCTGCCGAAGTGTCGGCGACCCAGCGGCTCGTCTCGCCGTTCGAGCCGTCGCGCGCATCGATAGCCGCTCCGAGCGCTTCGATCAAGTCGCCGTTTTGGCGGTCCAACTGCCCGACCTTGTCGAACAACACCGAGTTTTGATCCTCGACGCCGGTGACGTAAGTCATCGAGCGCTTCAAGAATATTCCAAAGCCGTGGCGGATTACGATAAGCGGGATCGCGAAGTAGACCAAGTCCATCCAGCGTCCGGCTGCGAGGTCGCTTCCCAACCATGCGCCCAGGCTTCCCAACACCGCGAAGTGCGCCGCGATCCATCCGGCGCCTTCGTTAGGCCGCTCAAGGGTCGCCGGACGGCACAACGCCGCCCGCAGCATCGACGCTGCCGGAACGTCCATGACGAAGCCGCCCGCGATGTAGGCCGCGGCGACTAAAGCGGGCTGGGCGCCGATCGAACCCAGCGCGGCGGCCGCGCAGGCTGCGAGTAGCGGACCTACCGCCGAAATAGCAGCAGTCGCAGCGGCGTCGCCAATAGTGCGGCTGCGCGGCAGGAACGCCCGAACGATGCCGCGCGCGCAGCCGACGAGCACTGCGCCTGGAATTCCGTACAAGACGAAGGCGGCGACGGCGATCACGAGTCCCGGGCCCACGACCCGTCGGCCGCACACCAAGACGTCTGAGGCAAGGACATCCAGGACGAACGCCGCACCGACCAAAGCCGCCAGACCATAAGCGGCCTGCGGAGCGTTGCTCAGGGCCCACCCAAGTGATAGCACAGAGAGCGCGAATAACGCGGCGCAGGTTGCCAAGCGCTGCTTACCGATTGTCTGCGAACGCGGCTGCGGCGCGGCCCACAGAGCTACCGTCCGCCCGGGGCCGTGGCTGCGGACCGTGAGGTGGCGCCCTGCGGTCTGGGGCGGCGCGGAGCGGGCGTTAGCCTGCGCGCTTGCAAATGGATATACTCGTCCCATGGCCTTAAGACCGTAACGGCCGAGCTTGCGTTACCACCGCTTCTGTTAGTGTGACGCCCGTCAGACGATCGCCACCGTAGTCAGCGGCGTTCTTTGCCAGGGCGAAGCCGCGCAACCACAGAAATCGACAACGCCGTCACGGATCGAACGAAAACGCCAACCGCGCGGGGCATGTCCGCGTGCTGAAGCATAGGAGAGCGGCGTGGAATTTCGAGAGCCGATAGAACAGCTGATCCGCGACCCGCGCGAATTCACGCGCGACATCCCGTTTCCGTCGCCGTCCGAGCTGCGCATCTACGACACGTCCTTGCGCGACGGCGAGCAGATGCCTGGGATCGCCTACACTCCCGAGCAGAAGTACGAGATCTGCAAGCGGCTGTCCGACATCGGCGTCCACATAATGGACGTCGGTTTTCCGGCCGTCTCAGCGGACGAACAGCGCGCCCTGCAGCTGATTATGCAGGCAAAGCGCAGGGCTGAAGTGCGGCCGGACCTCGACGTCGTCGTGATGTGTCGAAGCAACACCAAGGACATCGACGCGACGGTGTCCGCCCTGGCCGAAATCGGCGTCGCGCCGAGGGAAGTGACGTTTTTCATCTTCACATCCGGCAGCGATCTGCATATGAAGTACAAGATCGGCAAGGCGCTGCTTGCGCGCGAGGGCCGCTCAGAGTCCGAATGGCTGGACATGCCGCTGTCCTTTTATCGACGCGCCAACATAAGGATGCAGTGCGACGCCATCGCGTACGCGCGCAGCCAGGGCGTGACGAGCATAGAATTCGGCGGCGAGGACGGCAGCCGCGGCGACGTCGCTTATTTCATCGAGCTCTTTCGCGCCGGCCTTGAAGCGGGCGGCACGCGCCCGTCGTGGCCCGATACCGTCGGCTGCCTGACGCCCGAGGCGACCCGCTGGTTCTGCACTCAGATATCCGCGGCGCTGCCTCCGCAAGTGACGCTGCTCAACCACTTCCACAACGACTACGGGCTGGGCACGATCAATTGCATAACGTCGCTTGCGTGCGGCTTCAAGGCATTCACGGTGACCGCGAACGGCTACGGCGAGCGCGCGGGAAACGTTCCGCTGCACCAAGTCGTCACCGCCCTGCGGGTGTTGTACGGGATCGAGATACCGGGCTTCGCTTACCACAAGCTGCGCGAGTTGGCGCGCTTCATGGAAGACGTCTCGGGCCTTCCGGTGCAGGCGCACGAGCCGGTCATCGGCGCCAACGTGTTCTCCCACGAATCCGGTATCCACACCCACGCTATGCTCATCGATCGCCGCATGTACGAGGCGGTGCCAGCCGCGCTGGTGGGAGCCGATATGCAGTTCGTCTACGGCAAGCACAGCGGCGTAGCAGCGATCGAATCGGCGCTGCGCAAGAACGACCGCCGTCTGGCGGCAGCCGGGGTGGCCGTCGACGGTGCCTTGTGCAAACGGGTGCTGGAAGAGGTCAAGCGGGTCCGCGAGGAGCGGGCGGCAGCGCAGCAAGGAAGCGTCGCGGTCGCCCAATACTACGACAACCTTCAGCATCTAGGCTTGACCGAGGATGACGTAGTGCGCATCGCCGAAGGTATCGGCCCGCGGCGCGACGCTGCCGCGAGCATCCACTAACACCACTTAGCCGCGGACGACAGCCCGCGTCGAGCCAAGCAGAGAGACGACTAACATGAGCGACACATCGACGAACGCCGCCCAGATCACCGCCGAATGGATCCGCCGCCCGCTGAGCGACCTTGGCGGTATCTCGCCCGAAGAGGCGGCTTCAGATCCCAACCGGCGCAAGCACCTCGACGACGTCATGACCGAACTGGCCGGTCACTACGTGCGGTTGACGAACCTCGGCCTGCCTGCCGTCAATCCGCGCGACATCCGCAAGGCCTTGGGTCTGGAGTCCGCGCCCGCCGCCGCGCCGCCGCGCGCTTTGGCCAGATCGGTGAAAGCCGGGCCGGTAAAGCGCAACGCCCTGTTGGACGAGCTTGGCACCGCTTTGACCGGCGGAGACGTCGACAGCGTGGCGTTTTTCAACACCAAGGACGGCACGATCGACCACTACATGCACAACCTTGGCGACCAAGAGAACCAGCGCATCGCGCAAGCGGGCGCCAACCCCGACTTCAGGAAAATATCTCCGGTCACGACCGAAGTGCGCTACGGCATCATGTCGGATTTCATCAGCTCGGTTGAGGATATCAACGTAGCCGGCCGCTTGCGCTCTGCGATCTCAGGCAAGGGCGCTTTTCGGCGTTTTCGCGAAGCGGTAGATGAGGACGATTCGTTGCGCCGCCGCTGGCTCGCCTATCGCACGAAACGCCACTACTACCTGGCGTTGGACTGGATGCACAAGTTGGGCCTGCGGCCCGAACAGTTCGGGGTGACTACTTCCGACTACGACTGGCAGCCGCCGGCCGCGGCCCAAGCGCAGCCGCCCGCCAACGCGGCCGAACAATCCGCGCCGCCGGCACTGACGCCCGAGCAAGACATGGCACCTGGCGCAAGCTCGCAAGCCGAAGAACAGGCGTCCACGGGTGTGCCCGCTTCCATCGCGGAGGCTTCGGTCGGTTCCAACGGTCAGCCGCCTGCATCTCAAGAAGCGCAGCCGCATGGCGCCGAAGCACCGGCGCTCCAGGCGCCAGCCGATGACGCGGAGGTTGCGCCAAGTCACCCAGCCGCCGAAGACATCCCCCAACTGCATAGCCCAGCCGATGGGCAGCAGGCTGCCGCCCAGCAAGCATCCGATCAGCCTTCATCCACCCAATAGCGTTCTGCAACGCGCGCGTTTTAGGGCGCCGGCGCTTCAAGCTCCGGCGCCTAACGCCGTCAGCGCCCGAAACGCGCGGAAGACGGTCAAGAATTCGTCGTTTTCAAACCGCAGCGTCCGGCCGTCTGTGCGCCGCGTGCCGGGGAATAGGCTGGCCATGTCCGCCTTCGCGGTCGACGTGAACGTCAGTTCCAGCCTGATGGGCCGTTCGAACGCAAACGGCTTATGGACGTTTCGGTCGAGCTCACGCAGCGCGCGTTCTATTCCCTCCCTTATCAGCGCGCGCGCTCGCCGCGGCGAAAGCGATGCCGCGGCATAGCGCCCGATGGCTTGCTTTACCGTTGCCGTCCCAACCCCGGGCAAGAACCTTCGAGCGTCCGCGCACGCCTTGTCGTCACCGGATACGAAGACGATCGGGACGCCGAAAGAGCCGGCGAGCGCGGCGTTGAGCCGTCCCTCGCTGCACTGGTCTCCATTTATGCGCACATCGAAGAGCGTTTCGCCGCTGTAGGTGTGATCGATGACGGCGTCTTGGGTGCCGGCCGGACCGTGGTAACCGATGAACGCCGCCGCGGAGAAGGATGAGTCGAGGCCCTGATTCATCGACAGCGGCTTACCGGTGCCGCGAATCAGCCGCACGTCCGCGGGCAGATCCTCATGGATGATATTACGCATGTTCCAATGCGAATCGTTGACGAGGATGTCCAGCGCGCCGGCGGCGATGGCGCCCTCGCATGCCGCCGCCACTTCGCCGGTCATCAAGCGGCAAGAATACGCATACTCCGGTTCGCCCGCAGGGTTCGTCTGCTCGACGCTCGTTATCCCGGCGACGCCCTCCATGTCGCCTGAGATGTAAACCTTCATTGCGCCGGAATTGTCGTTGATGAACTACGGCCCTCTTTAAGGCCAAGGAAGCGCGTTTAATCATGCGAAGAACGCGTCCCAGAGTGAGTATAGCCGCGGTCGCGCCCCAAGCGGCCAGCCCATTGCCGTCGGAGGGCGACCTTCAGTTGCTGTTCTCCCGGCTGAACTTGGTGCACTTCGACGGCCTGTTGCCGGGCTACCGGATCGTTTACAACAACCGCCTGACGTCGGTGGCCGGACGCATAGGCTACAAGCCGCCGGTCCTCGAGCTGTCGTCGGCGTTGCTGGGCGCCCACCCGGAGCATGTGGCGGGCACGATGCTTCACGAGATGGTGCACGCGTGGCTGCACCTTCATAAACTGCCGAGCGGGCACGGGATCGAGTTCAAGCGCAAGATGGTCGAGGTCGGCATAGGCAGCATCTATCATTCGATGCCTGTCTTCGCGCGGCGCAGCCGGCGGCGCTACGCTTTGATATGCCCGCGTTGCAGCGTCGAGTTGATGCGCCGCCGCCGGCCCGGCTCGGCCGTGTCGTGCGCCCGCTGCTCGCCAGCCAGATTCGACCGGCGGGTGCAGATGATCGTCCGTGAAGTGCGATGAGGACTTACGTCGTCGGAATCACCGGCGCAAGCGGTTCGGTCTACGCCGTCCGCACGCTGGAAACGCTTGCGCGCCGGCCGCAGACGCGCGTCCATCTGGTCATGAGCCCGGGCGCGGCGCGGACGATCGAGTTGGAGACGGACCTGCGCGCCGCCGACGTCGCCAAACTCGCGCACGTCGTTCACGACGCCGGCGATCTCGCGGCCCCCATCTCCAGCGGTTCGTTTGGCACGGATGGCATGATAGTAGTTCCTTGTTCGGTGCGCACTGCCTCGGCCATCGCCTATTCGCTCAACGACAACCTGCTCGTTCGCAGCGCAGACGTCAGCCTCAAAGAACGGCGCCGCTTGGTGCTGGTGGTGCGCGAGACGCCGCTGCACTTGGGTCATTTGCGCACCCTCACTCGGCTGAGCGAGATGGGAGCGGTGGTGCTGCCGCCCGCACCGGGCTTCTATACGCGTCCCAAGACGGTCGATGACATCGTCAACCACACGGTCGGCAAAGCGCTTGATTTGCTCGGAGTGGGACACGAATTGTACCAGCGGTGGGGCGCCGATTCGCAAAGCTCCGCTGAGGCTCCAGTAGCAACGGCGCATGGCCGCGGCAAGGTGCACCCCCGAGAGGGCTGAAGCTAGAGCTGTGGCCGCCTCGGCTTCACAGCCGGCTCACAGAGGTTAACGACATGGCGCTTTACGGCGCGAGCAAAAGCCCCAAAGCGGGTCTGACCATCGCCGGCATCGATTTGCAACGCGGATTCCACGTGATGGCGGGCCCGTGCAGCGTCGAGTCCGAGGATCAGGTCCATCGCACGGCGGCTCATCTGGCGGCGAACGGAGTGCGCTTCTTGCGGGGCGGAGCTTTCAAACCGCGCACGTCCCCCTATTCGTTCCAGGGCTTGGGCGAGGCCGGATTGCAGTTGCTGGCCGAAGCGGCAAACCGAAACGGAATGCTCACCGTGTCGGAGGTGATGGACGTCGAAACGCTGCCGCTGGTCGGCAGTTACGTCGACATCCTTCAAGTCGGCGCCCGCAACATGCAGAACTATTCGCTGCTCAAGGCGCTGGCCAAGCAAACCAAGCCGGTTTTGCTCAAGCGCGGCATGTCCGCGACCATCGAAGAGTTTTTGCTGGCAGCGGAATACGTGCTGCAGGGTAACGACCGGGTCATCCTATGCGAACGGGGCGTGCGATCGTTCGATCCGCTCACGCGCAACATGTTGGATTTGGCCGGAGTAGCGCTGCTGCGGCAGATGAGCCGCCTGCCGATCATCGTCGATCTCTCGCACTCGACCGGCCGCACCGACATAATCCTTCCGCTGGCGCGGGCGTGCGTGGCGCTCGGCGCCGAAGGCATGATGGTCGAAGTGCACCCGGACCCGAAGGCGGCTCTTTGCGATGCGGTGCAGGCGCTGTCGTTCGACGACGCGTCTGCGCTGTTGGCCGAAATATCCCCGTGGGTCGGGCTGCGCGCTAAGCTGCGCGCCGAACACTTGACGACCTTGTTGCCCAAACGGGCGGCTTCGGCCGGCTGACGCCTGGGCTTTGGTCGTCGCCGCGCACCTTGCAGTGAAGCAGTACTTCGTGTACCTTGCGCGCACGTCGGACGACGCCTACTACTGCGGGTATGCGACGGACGTCGCCGCGCGGCTCCAACTCCATAACGCCGGCGGCGGCGCTAAGATACTGCGCGGGAAGCGGCCGGTTTGCTTGGGTTACGTGCGCCGATTCAGCACGAAGAGTGCGGCGCTGCGATTTGAGGCGGAATTGAAAAAGCGCAGTCATGCAGCTAAGCGATTGATCTGCATGCGCTGGCTGCGTTCACACGCGCGAGACGTATTTGCGGTCGCGGGTATCGATGCGGACGCGGTCCCCAGACCCGATGAATAGCGGCACGTTTACGATCGCGCCGGTCTCTAGCTTGGCGGGCTTCTGGACGTTGGTCGCAGTATCACCCTTGAAACCCGGGTCGGTCTCGACGACCTCCAGCTCGATGTGGTTAGGCAGCTCCGCGCCGATGACCCGGCCGTCGTGGAACTGGACGTTGATGGTCGCGCCTTCTTTGAGGAGATCTACCTGCTGTCCCAAGATCTCGCGGCCGAGGTGGATCTGCTCGTAGCTCGAGTTGTCCATGAAGTGGTAGTCGTCGCCGCTGGTGTAGAGGTATTGCATCTCCCGCGTCTCGATGATCGCGCGCGTCAGCATTTCGCCCGCCCGGAACGTCTTCTCCAGCACGTTGCCGCGGATGACGTTCTTCAGACGCGTGCGCACGAAAGCCGAACCCTTGCCGGGCTTTACGTGCTGGAAATCGACGACCGTCCACAGCTGTCCCTCGAGCTCGACGGTTACGCCCGTCCGAAAGTCGTTGGTCGAGATCATGTCGGTTCAGTTTGCTCCTTGCGCGAGCCGATGCGCAGTTCGGTGCCTGCAGCCAGCCGCTTGATGTTGGGCGCGTGGCGCCACAACACCATCGCCAGCGCGATAGCAGAGTAGACGGCATACGGCACGGGGGCTTTGAGCATGAGCAGAACAGGAGGCACCGCCGCGTTCGCCAGCATGGACGAAAGCGATGAGTAACGGCTCAACGCCAGCACCGACAACCACACAACGCCGAAGGCGACCGCGCCCCACAACGACAGCACCACGAGTACGCCCAAGCCGGTGGCGACGCCTTTTCCGCCTTGGAAGCGCAAGAAAATCGACCAGTTATGGCCGACTATAGTAGCCAAGCCTACGGCGGCGACCATGAGACTGGGCAGGCCCAAGGCGTACATCGCCAGCGCCGTCGGCAGCACGCCTTTTACGACGTCGCCCAACAGCACGAGCACCGCGCCAACCTTGCCTAACGCGCGTAGCGAATTGGCGGCGCCGATGTTGCCGCTGCCCACCGTACGCGGATCGACGCCGAACAACCCGCGGCCGACTACGATGCCGAAAGGGACCGAGCCTATCACGTATGCGGCCAACGTGAGAGGGACGAAGGCCCCCGTCACGTCCTGACCGAGGCTGGATCCGGACCGGCGATGATGAGCTCTTCGGCTTGGGTGCGGTCTTGCTGCACGCGCGGTCTGAAGACTAGTTCGATCGGAGTTCCGAAAAAATCGAACGCTTCTCGGATATTGTTTTCGAGATAGCGGCTGTAGGAGAAATGCACCAGCCGCGGATCGTTGACGAAGAAGACGAACGTGGGCGGAGCGCTTGCGCTTTGGGTGACGTAGTAACATTTGAGCAGGTTCCCGCGGAACATAGCGGGCGGCCGGATGCGCAAAGCGTCGCGAACTATCTGGTTCAGGCGGGCCGTCGGGACGTGCTTACGCCGTTGCGCCGCAATCGACGCGACCGTCTGCCATATCTTATGGATTCCCTTGCTCGTCAGCGCCGAACCGAATAAGATCGCCGCATAAGGAGCAAACGGGAACTCGGAACGCACGGCTTCGTGCGCGTGCGTCCGATCGAACTTCGCGGGATCGATCAGGTCCCACTTGTTGACCAAAATCGCAAGCGCCTTGCCCTGGTCGACCGCCAGACCGGCGATGCGCTTGTCCTGCGATGTCGGGCCGGCCGTCGCATCGATGAGCAGCAAAGCGACGTCGCAGCGGCCGACGGCCGCGACGGCGCGCAGGCTGCTATAGTAGTCGACCGGCGCGCCGGCGTGCGCATGACGCCGGATGCCGGCGGTGTCGATTAGGACGAACTGCGATCCGTCGGTTTCGATAGCCGTGTCGGTGGCATCGCGAGTAGTGCCCGCGATAGGTGAGACGATGGCCCGCTCGCGGCCCAAAAGCGCGTTCAGCAGCGATGACTTGCCGACGTTGGGCTGACCGACGATCGCGACGTGGATCTCAGCAGCCTCTGGCCGGTCGGTCGGCGGTCGGACCGGAAGCTTTGCCACGATCGCGTCGAGGAGATCGCCGCTTTGCAAACCGTGGATAGCCGAGACCGGCAACGGCACGTCGAGGCCCAGCGCGCAGAATTCGTAAATCGCCCCGAAGGACTTGGGCGATTCAGCCTTGTTGGCCACCAGCAGCACCTTGGCGCGGCTGGGACGCAGCAGCGCTGCCACGTCTTCGTCCCCTGCGGTGAGGCCGGCAGCGGCGTCGACGACGAATAAGATAACATCGGCCTCGGCGATCGCGATTTGAGCCTGCGCCCGGGTCGCGGCCACCAGGTCCACATCGGAGTCGATGTCGATGCCGCCCGTGTCGACGATGGTGAAGGTCCGCCCCTGCCATTCAACGGGCGCGTACAGGCGGTCCCGAGTGACGCCGGACGTCGCATCGACGACGGCCAACCGCTTGCCGAGCAGCCGATTGAAAAGCGCGGACTTCCCGACGTTGGGGCGTCCAACGAGCGCGACGATCGGCGTATCGTTCATGAGCATCGAAACGTTAGACGGTTCCGCCGCCATACCTAGGGTCGAAAGCGGCCGGGTCGGACCACAAGGTGCGCTTTGCGGGTTCGAGAAGCCGAGCGCACATGAGGGCCCGACTGTTTGCAATCACGATTTTATGCGCCGTATCGGCCGCAGCACATAGGTCCAGCGCCGCACCCTCAACGCCGCCGTTGGAAATACCCGCGCACGGCGGCGCTTACGTCACCACGCTGCCGCCCGGAGCGGCCGTCTGGCTCGACGGCACTTATCTTGGGCAGACACCCTTTTATGCGGAATTGCCGCCGGGCCATCATGAGGTCACTCTAACTAGTCAAGGGTGGGTGGCGCAGAGCGCCGACTTCAGCCTCACGGTTGGGCGAACCCAAGCGCTGAGCTTTTTGCTGCAGCGCCCGACGAGCGCTAAGGCGGTGCCGCCTAGCGTGGCAGCGGACGAAGGCAAGTTGAGCGTGCGCGGCGGACCCGCCGGAGCTGTGGTGTACGTCGATGCGGTCCGGGCCGGGGCCATGCCGCTCGAGCGCCGCAGCGTGGCGTCCGGCAATCACATCGTTGTCGTCGGCGACGACCGTGCTCATCGCATCATGCGCGACATCGCCGTGTACCCGAACACGCTCAGCGTGCTGGCGTTGAACCTGGCGTCGGGCCGCCCGGAGGCTCGTGACAGCGAGGACATGTTGGCCCCGCTCAAGGCGTACGTGTCGCCCGAGAACGTCAACATCTCCGGGCAGGAGATAATCGTCCATACTCGGGGGATGGAGCTGGCGTGCGAAATAGGTTCGCACACCTACGTGCTGAACGGAAAGGCGGCCTTCACTAGCGTGACCCCGGCCATGCTCGGCGGTAAAGTGTACCTGCCCCTGTCCTTGCTAAAGCGGATCAAGGACTGACTTAAAGTGGCAAGCATCTATTTGCAGACGTTCGGCTGCCAAATGAACGCAGCCGACTCTGCCGGTCTCGCGCACCAAGCTTGGTCGATGGGCTGTACCTTCACCGACGACCCCGGTCGAGCGGATATCATCATCTTGAACACGTGCGCGATCCGCGAGAAAGCGGAGACTCGAGCATACGGCCGGATAGGCCAGTTCAAAGCGATCAAGGAGAAAAACCCGGCCGCCAAGCTGCTAGTCTGCGGCTGCCTGGCCGAGAAAGATCGCCGGATCATGCAAGCCAAGGCGCCCTTCATCGATGCGCTGCTCGGGCCGCGTGAATACGCCAAGTTCAAGCAGACTTTGACCGGCTGGGGAGTTCCCACCGACGCGCCGCCGCCTGAAGCGGTGTTTAGCACGCCTTCGGCAGAGGACGGTCCCAATGCAGACGCGGCCGCCGAGTATTCGCATCTGCGAGCGCTCGTCAACATCACGCGCGGCTGCGAGAAGTTTTGCACGTACTGCATCGTCCCGTACACGCGCGGGCCGCTCGAAAGCATCGCCCCGGATGAGATCGAAGCGCAGGTACGGATGGAGATCCGGCGGGGCGCCCGCGAGATAACGCTGCTCGGCCAAAACGTCAACTCATATCAGGATGCAGCTTCGGGCACCGATTTTGCCCGACTGCTCTTGCGCGTGGGCCGGCTCGAGGGCCTCGAGCGGCTGACGTTTCTGACTTCTCATCCAAAAGACTTCGGACCGGCGGTAGTCGACGCGCTCGTCGCGCTGCCTAACGTCTGCCCGCGGCTCCACCTCCCGCTGCAGTGCGGCAGTAACCCAGTGCTCGAAGCGATGGCACGCCTTTACACGATCGAAGAGTACATGGAGAAGATCGCCTATTTCCGAGCGAAGCTGCCGCGTTGGGCACTGACCACGGATATCATCGTCGGGTATCCGACCGAGACCGAGGCTGACTTCGCGCGCACTCTGGACATCGTCGGCCGCGGCACTTTCGAATCGGCCTATATCTTTGCGTTCTCACCGCGGGCCGGCACGCCGGCCGCAAGCATGCAGCCCCAGGTCGATCCCAAGGAAAAAATACGCCGGCTGCAGGCGGTCAACGCGGCTCAAAACGAGGTCACGCGCCGATTTCATGAATCGTTCTTAGGCGAGTCCGTCAGCGTGCTCGTGCAGGGGCCCTCGCGCAAAGACCCGTCGCGCCTGGCCGGAAAGACGGCGCACAACACCACCGTGGTCTGGCCGCGCGTAGGTCAGGCGCGCGGCGCCGCCTTGGTCGACGTCGTCGTGGACCAGGCGTTCAACTGGGGACTCGCGGGGCAGGCCGCATAACGGCCCAAGACATCGGCGCCGCCAAAACGGCGCAGCTCGCCGCTGCAGCGGATGCCCGCGTACTCAAGACAAATCCGGATCGCGGCATTTCGGAGTCATCCCCGCTAATAGATCAATACGCCGAGCTGCAGATGCAGTATCCCGAAGCGCTGTTGCTCATGCGCGTCGGCGATTTCTATGAGGCGTACGGAAAACAAGCCGAAGATCTTTCGGTGTGGCTCGATATCGTCCTCACGTCCAAGGAGTGCGGCAAAGGTCGGCGGATCGCTATGGCTGGCGTGCCCCATCACACGCTCGACCAGTATCTCGCAAAGCTGATGCGGCAGCGGCGCGTCGTCGCCATCGCCGAACAGATGGAACCGCCCGCCGCCAATCGCTTGGTGCGGCGCGACATCGTCCGGGTGATGACGCCCGGCACGCTGGTCGAGCCGCAATTCTTGGAACCCGAGCGCAACAATTATCTGTGCGCCGTCGCGGCTGAGGCCGACAAAATCGCGCTGGCATTTGCAGATGTCTCGACCGCGTCGTCGGCCGTCAGCGTGGTGGCCGACGATGACGGTCTGGCCGCGGAGCTGGACCGGCTGCAGCCCGCCGAAGTCATCGCGCAGGATGAAAACATAGCGCAGCGCTGCAGCGCGCTCGTACGCGACTCATGCCGGCTCTGGGTCGAAGACGTCGCCGATGATGCGCCGCCTTGCGCGTCTGGCGATCTGCTCGTAGCTATAGACGAGCGGCCGGCGGCCGCTACGGCGCTGAGCTTGCTGCAATGCTATCTGAATCGGATGCGGCTGGACGGCGAGGCGATCGTGGGGCGGGCCGCAGCGCACAACCCTGCACGATCGATGATGCTCGACGCGGCGACGCGCCGCCATCTCGATCTGCTGTCCGGTTCGGGATACAACAGCCGCGCCTCGCTGTTCGGCGTGCTGTCTAAGACCAAGACGGCCATGGGCGGGCGGATGTTGGCTCAACGGGTCTGCGCCCCGCTCGTAGACGTGCGGGCGATCAGCGACCGCCACGATCGCATCGAAGCGCTGTCGGTACACATCTCAATGCGGCAACAGGCGCAGGAGTACTTGGCGAACATCGGCGACATCGAACGCATCGTCGCTAAAGCCAAGGCGCGCAGAGCCACGCCGCGGGATCTGGCCGGCCTGCGCGACTCGCTGGCTGCGGCCAAAGCGCTGAGCGATGCCGTTTCGAGCCGGCCCGTTGACGAGATGCCCGCCGGCTGGACGGACGTCGTGCCCGCGTTGGACTGCGCGCCCACAGTCGCTGCGCTACGCGATGCGCTGATCGACGAGCCGCCCGCGGCCTTGACCGATGGAGGGGTGATTCGGCCTCAGTGCGATCCCCAATTGGCGCAATATCTGAGCCTGCGCACCAAGACGGCCGAACATCTGCTCGCGCTGGAGGAGCAGACTAGGGCGAGCAGCGGCATTCGATCGCTTAAGGTCCGGCACACCCAAGCTTTTGGCTACTACTTCGAGGTGCCGCGCGCCGCGGCGGATGCCGTCCCCGCTGACTTCGTGCGACGCCAGACGCTGGTCAACGCGGAGCGCTACACCAACCCACGGCTCAAAGCGCTGGAAGCCGATATCGTGACGGCCAAAGCCCACCAGGTGGCGCTCGAACGCGAACTGTTCGAGGCGCTCCTATGCGACCTAGACTCCGCTAGCGACTCGCTGCTCCACGCGGCCGATGCGGTTGCCCAGATCGACCTCGACTGCGCATTGGCCCAGGTCGCCGGCGAGCGGGGTTACGTGCGGCCGCACATGGTCGAAGACAGCCGCCTGGACATCGTCGACTGCAGGCATCCGATCGTCGAAGCGTACGGTGGGGTGGACTTCGTCCCCAACAGCATCGCGCTGGATGGAGGCACTCGGTTCCTGCTGATCACCGGGCCCAATATGGGCGGGAAGTCGACCTACCTGCGTCAGGCCGCTTTAGTATGCGCGATGGCCCAGATGGGGTCGTTCGTGCCTGCGACCAGCGCGACGATGGGCGTCATCGACCGCCTTTTCACGCGCATCGGCGCGGGCGACGACATCGCCGCGGGGCGCTCCACTTTTTATGTCGAGATGGCGGAGATGGCGCTTATCCTGCGCCGCTGCACGCCGCGCAGCTTGCTGCTCATCGACGAGGTTGGCCGCGGCACCGGTACGACCGACGGCCTGTCGATCGCTCAGGCGATCGGCGAGCATCTGCTCGGCATGGATAGCGCCATGCCGATGGTGTTGTTCGCGACACACTTTCACGAACTAGTCTCGCTGGCCCGCGCCTATCCCCGCTTGCAGAACATGCACGTGGTCGTCGCCGATCGCCCCGGCGGTCCGGTCTTTTCCCATCGTTTGATGCATGGAGCGAGCAGCCGGTCTTACGGGATCGCCGTTGCGAAGATGGCCGGGCTGCCGTCAACGGTCGTGCGGCGAGCTCAGGAAATTGCCGATGAATTAGAAAGCAGGCCGGCTCCCGCAGCCAAAGCCGCCCGACCTAAGAGCGAGTCCGACGGGCACGAGGCTGGGCAACTAGATCTTCTGATGTAGGGCACGCGAATGCAATCGTCGGCCGGGAGGGTCCGCAAGTCGTGCAGTCGCTCAGCGCAATGAACTCCTTCTACCGCCGACTTACCATGCCGCTTGCGATAGTGGCCGTGCGTGCCCTTGCGGTGCTCCAGGCGCTCGGCGCGCCGCTGGGGTCCTCCCCGCCTGGTTGGCTTGGGCCCGCTCTGCTCGCCTATCTGGCCGTCTCGCTCGGTCTGTCTTTGCCCATCGAGCGCCGCGGCGCATCGGCGGAAGGGGCGGACCGGCGGGGCTCCGCCAGTCTCTTCGCTCTTATATTTTTAGACGTCGCCGCGGCAGCAGCCGTTGCCTGGACTTCGGGCCTGAGCGCGCTTGTGATCATCGTCGCGCTCGACGTAGCGGCGCTGCCGGTCGTCCTCGGGTTGGGTTTGATCGCAGGCGCCACGGTTTGCGTCGGGCTGGCATGGTTCCAAGCGCACGGTGCCACCAAGTTAGGATCGGCGCTGCTGGCGGCGGCAAGTTTCGCTCTCATCCCGAACCTAATCTTGGCGTTCGCGTTGCTCGAGCGCCGCCGCGCCGAGCAGCAGATCAAGGCGATCAACCGGGTGCTGGATGCCGGTTCGGACTTGGGCACCAAGCTCTCTCTGCCGGAAGTATTGTCTCAACTGGTCAATATGTTGACCCAGTTCCGCGAGTCGGTTCCGTGGCAAACGGTCGTCGTCTACATAACGCGTTTCGACGAAGCGACGAAAGAGGAAGTGCTCCACGCCGAGGCGCTGGCGGGAGCGCACGCCGACTTTTACCGCGGCAGCCGAGTGCGCTTGGGCGAAGGCCTAGCGGGCTACGCGGCGGCCGAGCAGCGGCCGTTCATCGTAGCCGACCTCCAAAAGGACCATCGCGAGGCAAACCAACCCAAGCCCAAATCTATGCGCGGGTGCCTCGTCGTGCCGATCGTGAGCGAGGGACGTACGATCGGCTGCGTCGAGCTCATGTCCGCCTTGGCCAACTCCTACGCCTTCGAACAACAGCGGCTCGTCGACCGGTTGATACGCCTGGCGTCGGTCGGTATTCAAAACGCCCGCCTCCACAGCAAGACACTGGAGATGGCGGATACCGATTCCATGACGGGGCTGCTCACCAACCGCGCGTATCAAGAACGATTGGAAGTGGAGTTCCTAAAGGCCCAGTCGCAGCGCCAATCGCTCTCGCTGATAATTCTGGACGTCGATTTCTTCAAGCGCGTCAACGACACGTACGGTCATCCGCAAGGCGATGAGCTGCTGCGCCAGCTAGGTGAGATAATCCGGCTGCACGCACGCAAGACCGATGTTTGCTGCCGCTACGGCGGAGATGAGTTCACCGTCGTGATGCCGGAGACCATCAAGGCCGAAGCCGCAATGGTGGCCGGGCGCATCCGCCAAGCGGTGGAGGACAAGGCTTTTCATCTGGACGAAGCGGTCGCTCGGATCACGATCTCCATAGGCGTGGGCGGATACCCGCAAGACGTCAGCGCCAAGAAAGAACTAGTCAAGGCCGCCGACGTCGCGCTCTACGCGGCCAAACAGAGTGGCCGCAACAACGTCAAGCTGGCGGGACAACGCGAAGTCTTACAAGCGCGTTAGTCGGCCGCCCCTTTTCATTTTAGTTTCGCCCAGCTAGCCGGCCGTCCAGGCCGGAGTGCTCGCGCCGAAGAGCAAACGTGTCCTGGATGCTCACGCCGCAGGGACGCAGAAAACGATACCGCCTAACATGATCTCGAGCGCGCACATCCGTCTGCTCGACGACTTCACCGTAGCCCAGATCGCCGCCGGTGAGGTCATCGAGCGCCCGGTGTCGGTCGTCAAAGAGCTAGTCGAAAACTCATTGGACGCCGGGGCCGGTCGGATTTCGGTGGACTTGGCAGACGGCGGCCGAGCCGCTATCTCCGTAAAGGACGACGGCAGCGGCATCTCGGCGTCGAGCCTGCGGCTTGCGCTCGAACGCCATGCGACCAGCAAACTCGTCGCCGCCCAAGACCTGTTCGCCGTCAGCACGTTGGGTTTTCGGGGCGAAGGGCTTTCGAGCGTCGCGGCCGCCGGTCACGTGGAGATAACTTCGCGTCCGGCCGGCCAAGAGTTCGGCGCTAAAGTTCAAGCGCACGGAACTTTCATCGGAGAAGTCGAGACGGTGGCCGCACCGCCCGGCACCAAGGTAGTCGTTCGAGACATCTTTTCAGCCTTGCCGGCGCGCCGCGAGTTTCTCAAAAGTTCTGCGGCCGAGCTCTCCCGCATCAGCGCTTTTCTCAGCCGGTTAGCCTTGGGTTGGCCTCAAGTCGGTTTTAGTTTGACGAACGATGGCCGACAGGTATGGGCGCTCCCGGCGACGGCTAGCCGCGTCGACCGGCTGGAGGCCGTCTTCGGCCGTAGCGCCCGCGGAACGCTGCTGGAGGTGGTGCCCGATCACGACGGGCAAAGCGAACAGGTGCGCGGCCACATCAGCGCTCCGTTATGCGACCGAGCATCGCGCGATCACCAGGTCTTCTTCGTCAACGGGCGATTGGTCCGCAGCGGCGCTTTAGCCGCCGCCTGGCTGGCCGGCCATGCTTCGGCCTCGGCTAGCGGGCGGTATCCATATGGCATCATCTTGATCGATATGCCGCCGCAAGACGTCGACGTCAACGTTCATCCCACCAAGTTCGAGGTACGCTTTGCCCGACCGGCTCAGGCCTTCGATGCCGTGCGCCGCGCCGTCGTCAAAGCGCTGCGGTCGGCCCCCAGCGGCGGTGCGGCAGCGTCGCGCGTCGCTTGGCCCGAATCTCGATCCGCTTCGCCGGCCGAGTTCACACCGAGCGCCCAAGATTCGCAGCCGCCGCTGTCGCTTCTCAACGCTGCGCCGCAAGCTATGCGCAGCCTCGGCCAAGTCGACCGCACCTACGTCTTGCTGACTGACGGCGCTCAGTTGATCGTGCTCGACCAGCACGCCGCGCACGAACGCATCGCCTACGAGGCGATCGTCGCTTCGGACGGGCACGTGCACGGCGCGTCGCCGCTGCTTTTCCCCACCGTGGTCGAGTTGACGCCGGATCGTGCCGCCGTTTTCCATCAGTTCGAAACCGAACTAGTGCAAGCCGGCGTAGTCGTGGAGAAATTCGGCGAATGGACCTACCGCATATGCGCGGTGCCGTCCGGCTACGACCAGCGGCGCTTCGACCTCGAGCAGATGCTCGACGACCTGGCCGCCGCTGAAGCGCTGCGCGCAGGGCTCGGGCGACGCGAGCTCTTGCTGGCTACCATCGCCTGCCATTCGGTCACGCGCGCGCACGAGCCGTTGTCTGCGGCCGAGCAGCTTTCGCTGTACGAACGCCTGCTAGGCTGCGCGCAGCCGCAGACCTGTCCTCACGGCCGTCCGACCATCCTGCGCCTGGACTCAGGCTGGTTTGCTAAGGCGTTCAAGCGCCCCTGAGCCGGTCCGCATGCGATCGGGCGCTTGCGATTTGCGGCCCGACGTCATCCGGAAAGTCGGAAATCGCGCTGCGCGTTGCCATCGCTCTTGACGGCGAGGTCATAAACGCCGACTCGCGCCAAGTATATGCAGGTATGGCGTTAGGGACCGGTCAGCCGGATGCCGCGATGCGAGCGCGCGTGCCGCACCTTGGCTACGGCTGGTTGTCTCCGGGAGACCGATACAGCGCCGCCCTTTTCGTCATGGACGCTTGCGCGATGATCGACGCGGTCGCAAGCCGCAATCGGTTGCCGCTAATCGTAGCCGGAACCGGTCTTTACATCGACAGTCTCATCGGCATCATGCCGCTGGACCGGCCCTTTGCCGATGCATCGGTGCGCGCGCGCGTTCGCAGAGAGGCCGGCGTCCATCCACAAGACGCACTGCACGCGTGGCTGCGGTCGATTAGCCCCGAGGCCGCCAAACGGGTCTATGCGGGCGATTCATACCGGACGCTGCGCGCGCTAGAGGCCGCTCTGGCCGCCCGCAACGGCCGCACCAGCCGGCCGCGCATCGAGCCGCGGCGTGACGTCCGCATCATCGTCCTCACGGTCGCACCGAGCGTCTTGCGGGCGCGCATCGAGCGCAGAACTGCCGATATGTTCGCGCGCGGCTTGATCGCAGAGGCCGTCGCGGTCGCGGCGCGTCACCCCGGCGCGCCGGCCTTAAGCGGCCTGGGCTACGCCGAAGCGCTGAGCGCCTACGAAGGACTGGCCACGGTCAAAGAAGCGTTCGATCTTACGGTGCGGCGCACGCTGCGCTACGCCAAGCGCCAGCGCAATTGGTTCGGTCACATGCCAGGCGCCGTCGCGGTTCCGGCTGACGACCTCGAGGCCGCGACTCGAGCGGTGCTGCGCGTGGCAAGGGAAACCAAGCGATCTGCGTGAACGGCCGACACGCGTCTGTTCTGCACGACGACGGCATCGATTCGTCTTTGGGGCCGGGTGCATTGGATCGGAGACTCACTAACGTGAAGAGCAATTTACCGCTGCAAGATTCGTATCTGCTGGCCGTCAAGCGTGAAAATGCCCCGGTGACGATCTATTTGCGCAACGGTTTCCAGCTGCGCGGCCACGTTCGAGGCTTCGATAACTTTACGATCGTGCTGGAATACGACAACAAGCCGCATCTCGTGTACAAGCACGCCGTGTCGACGGTCTCGCCGCAGACCCCGGTGCATTTCTCGCCCGCCGAACTGGGCGGAGCTCGAACGGCAGTCGAAAGCGCTGCCGCGGCGCCGGCCGCGGTTGCCGCCGCCGGCCTGCCCGCCGCCGACGCGAGTTCACGCGACGCCGTAGCGCCTTAATCGCCAAGACCTTGGCCGCCGTTTCGGTCACGAAGTGCCAGGCGACCGGCAACGACTTCATCCTGCTCGATCGCCGCGCAGGCTCGAGCGCCCGCTACCCTGAGTTGGCGCGCTTCCTGTGCGACCGGCGCTTGGGCGTCGGTGGCGACGGATTGCTCGTGCTGTCAGTGCCGGCCGACAGCGATTCCGACGCAGCTCTGCGCATATTCAACGCCGACGGCTCGGAAGCGCAGATGTGCGCCAACGGAGTCCGCTGCGTCGCCCGTTATGTGTCTGAAAGGTGGGCCCGAAGCGCTGGCCGCTTGCGCCTTGCGACTAACGCCGGAATCGTCAACTGCCAAAGCGGGCAATGCGACGGCGCTTGGCGCGTTGAGGTCGCGATCGGCGAGCCCACTTTGGGCGCATTGGCACCTTCCCCGTTGCAAGGCTGCAGTTTTCGGCGTGTGTCCGTCGGCAACGAGCACGTCGTCGCCTTCGTCGAATCCGATTTGGCACAGCTCGATTTGGCCGATGTGGCGCGCCGCGTCAACGCCGGCGCGCCACCGGAATATGCAGCCAACGTGGAGATCGCGCGCGCCGGCCGGGGCGGTTTCGAGATGCGCGTCTGGGAACGAGGCGTAGGCGAGACTATGGCATGCGGCACGGGCGCCTGCGCCGTTGCGGCCTGCGCTATCGCCGGCGGGCTGGCGCGATCGCCGGTGACGCTTAGCATGCGGGGCGGTCGCGTCGACGTCGTCTGGGACGGGCCCGGCTGCCTCGCTACACTGATCGGCGATGCGCAGATCGTCTTCGATGCCGATGTCGCGCTGCCGGAAGATCCGGCTTTGGCTTGAGCGGCACGCGGCAACTGATGCGTGCGCTGCCGGCGCGGCGCAGTGCGGCCGCCGGCACCGCTTCTAAATCCGCGGGCGAGCTGTACGCGGTTTATGCAGACGGTTCGGGCAAAGTACTCGATCTTCCATGGTTGGCGCCGGCCGTCGACGGCGGAGTCGTCCGTCGTGGTCGACCGGAGGACTTCATCGCGCTGCCGCCGGGCACGCTTTTGCTCGTGCTGCCCGGCCGACGTCCGATCGCATTTGAAGGCGCGGCTCAAGTCGCTTACGAGCCGGCGGATGGGACGCAGGCGTGTGCGGTCGGTGCCGCGTTGCCGCTCGGTTACACTCGAACGCTCCTGCCCGCCTACAGCGAACAACCTAACGCGCCGACGTTGCCGCTTTACGGCTATGCGGCCGTGGCTTGGAGTGCGGCTGGCTTGCGGGTCGCCGCCGTGGCGACCGACGATTTGGCGCAATGGCGGTCGGACGCACATGGGGAGGCTGAGGTGCGTCGGGCCATCGCTCGGCGGACGCGCGAGTTAGCCGATACCCCCCTGCTGCGCCAACTGACGCGTTGTGCGCTCGATTACGGCTGCTACACGGCGCAAAACTCCTTCCTAGGACGCGGCGAAGCCGCCATTCCTGTCTCAGCGTCATGCAATGCGCGCTGTATCGGCTGCATTTCGGCGCAGCAACCCGATGCCGGTATCGAGAGCGCGCACCAGCGCCTTAGCGCGGTGCCAGCGCCGGAAGAGATAGCATCGTTCGCGGTCGGTCACCTGACGGCAGGCAAAAATTCGATCGTCTCGTTCGGCCAAGGCTGCGAAGGCGAACCTCTGCTGGCGGCGCCGCGCATAGCGGCTGCCATCGCGCTCATAAGAGAACGAACCGCGCGCGGCACCATTCATTGCAACACGAACGGGAGCCGCCCGAAGGCGCTGGCCATGCTGCTCGATGCCGGCCTGGAGTCGGTGCGCGTCAGCATAAACTCGGCGCGGGCCGATCGCTACACCGCTTACTATCGTCCGCGCGGCTACCGCTTTCAAGACGTCGTGAACAGTCTTGAGGTTGCCCAAAATTATGGGGCGGCTATCTCGCTCAACTTGCTCACTCACCCGGGCGTCACCGATGATCCGCCGGAGATGGAAGCGCTCGCGGCGCTCTTACGCAAGCGGCGCATTTCGATGGTGCAGACGCGAACTCTCAACATCGATCCGGCGCGGTACTTCAGCGTCGTCGGCCGGCCGCAAAGCCAGCCGGTGGGGATGCGCGATTGGCTTGCTTGGATGCACCGCGAGTTTCCGGCCGTGCGAATCGGTAATTTTACGCGCGGCTTCGGCTAAACACCCCGCAAGGCGGCGGGACTGCGGGCTAGGCGAACAGCTTTAGACCGCGCCCACCAGCCGAGTGCGCAACTCCGAGGTGGCGCCGGGTTGGGCAACGATCAGCATGGTGTCGTCCGTCATGATCGTAGTTTCTCCGTCCGGAACCATGACCTCACCGTTGCGCTCGAGCGCGACGATTACGCAATGGCGCGGTAGCTGGACGTCCGCCAGGCGCTTTTCGCGCGCCGGCGATTCGGCCGGCACTGCCAGGCGCACCAGCTCGAGATTGCCGCCTTTGAAGGTCATGAGCGGAGCCACTTCGCGCACGTTGACCTCTTGCTGGACTATCCGCATCACGACTTCGGTCGCGCTTACGACGGAGTCGATGCCCAACTCCTCGAAGATCTGCTTGTTCTTCGGGTTGTTGATGCGTGCGATCGTTCGCGGGCCTGAAAATTTCTTCTTGGTCACCAGGCTGATGACCAGATTGTCCTCGTCGTCGCCGGTGTCGGCGATGACGACGTCGGCCCGCGCTATGCCCGCTTCCTCGAGCACGAGCGGATCGCAGCCGTCTCCGACCAAGCTGACTTGGG
>JALYUR010000001.1 GCA_030853635.1 Vulcanimicrobiota bacterium
TCGGGCGACCGCCAGGCGCTGCAGCGGCTCACGGAGGCGGCGGAAAAAGCCAAGGTCGAGCTGTCTTCGATGACCCAGACGTCGATCAATCTGCCCTTTATCACCGCCGATCAGAACGGTCCCAAGCACCTGGACTACACGCTGACGCGCGCTAAGTTCGAAGACCTCACTGCGGATCTGACCGAGCGCTGCCGCAAGCCGTTCGAAAGCGCGCTGGCGGATGCCAAGCTGGGCATCGATGAGATCAACGAGGTCGTGTTGGTCGGCGGCTCGACCCGCATGCCCGCCATCGTCGAGCTCGTCAAGTCGCTGACGAAGAAAGACCCGCATCAGGGCGTCAACCCGGACGAGGTCGTCGCGATCGGCGCGGCGATTCAGGCCGGCGTGTTGTCGGGCGAAGTGCACGACGTCGTCCTGCTCGACGTCACGCCGCTGTCGCTCGGCTTAGAGACCCAAGGCGGCGTCATGACGCGGCTCATCGAGCGCAACACTACCATACCGACGCGCAAGTCGCAGACCTTCACGACGGCCGAAGACGGTCAGACGTCGGTAGACGTGCACGTGCTCCAAGGCGAGCGCGAGATGGCGCCCGACAACAAGACCCTGGGCCGCTTCCGACTGGAGGGCATACCTGCCGCTCCGCGTCACGTGCCGCAGATCGAAGTGACGTTCGACATCGACGCCAACGGCATCACGCACGTCGGCGCTAAGGACCTAGGGACCGGCAAAGAGCAACGCATCACGATCACCGCCTCCAGCAATCTGAACAAGGATGAGATCGACCGCATGGTGCGCGACGCGCAAACCCATGCCGACGAAGACCGCAAGCGCAAAGAGGCCGTCGAGACGCGCAACCGCGCGGACGGGCTGGTATATTCAACCGAAAGGACGCTCAAGGAAGTCGGCGACAAGGTTTCCGGCGACGACAAGACCGACGTCGAGAAGGCGCTGGACAACCTGCGCTCCTTGCTAAAGACGGGTTCGCCCGAAGAGATCAAGACGGCGACCGACGCGCTTCAGGAGAAATCGTACAAGCTGGCCCAGGCCGTATACCAGCAGGCCGGACCGTCGGCATCGGAGGCTTCGCCCAACGGCGCCTACGCGGCGGGCGAACCGGCTGCGGCCGGGGCGCCCGGCGCGGGCACAGCCGATGGCGGCACCAGCGGTGGCGGCTCAAATGCGGCCGAGGGCGACGTGATCGACGCCGAGTTCAAGGAACGCTAACAAACCGTGGCCGACATGAATCCTAGGGACGAGTTCGACTCCCTCTCGGGCGCGAGCTTGCCGGGAGTGGACACGCCGGCCAACGGAGCTGCGGAAAGCGCGCCGTCGCAAGCCAGCGCCGCGCAGACCGCCGTCGCGGATGCCACCCGCAGCGACGGGGCGGTGGCTGAGCAACTCGAACGCCTTCAATCCCAGGCCGCGGAGCAGCGTGACCTTTATCTGCGGTCGCTCGCCGATTTCGACAATTACAAGAAACGGGTCGACCGCACCATCGCGGAGCGCTCGAACGAAGGACGTCGCGAGTTGCTCAAACGGATACTGCCGGTGCTCGACAACCTGCAGCGCGCTGCGGAGTACCGCGATCGGGGGACCGATCCGGCAAAGCTGGTCGACGGCCTGCTCGCCACCGTGCGCCAGTTCATGTCCGCGCTCGAAGCCGAAGACGTACGGCCGATCGACCTCAAGGGCAAGCAGTTCGACCCGGCGCTGGCCGAAACGATCGGAGCGCGCCACGAGCCCGGCATGGCCGATAACACGGTCGTCGACGAGGCGCGGCGCGGTTATATGCTCGGGAACGAGGTTTTGCGGCCGGCGCAGGTCGTCGTTTCCACCTCCGATACGTAGTGGCGGTCCAGTACAAGGATTACTACAAGATCCTCGGCGTGTCCAAGAACGCGAACGCTAAGGAGATAAAGACCGCTTATCGCAAGCTCGCTCGTCAATGGCATCCCGACGTCAACCCGACGCGCAAGAAAGAAGCCGAGGAGAAGTTCAAGGACATATCCGAGGCCTACGAAGTCCTAGCGGATGCGGAAAAGCGCAAGACGTACGACACCTTAGGCAGCGACTGGCAGCAGCGCGCGCAACCTCCGCCGGGGTACCGTTATGGCCCGGCGGGCGGCGCTCAGGCAGGCCCGTCCGGCGTGCAGTTCGACTTCGGCGATTCCGGCGACAACGGCTTCTCCGAGTTCTTTCAGACCTTCTTCGGCAACCTCGGCCGCAGCGGCAACGCGGCTGCGACGCGGCCGGCGCGCGGAACGCGCGGGACCGACGCCGAATCGCAACTGCCGCTGAGCCTGGCTGAGGCTTACGCCGGCGGGCGGCGCAGTCTCACGCTGCAAAAGCAATCCATCTGCCCCCGGTGCCGCGGCACCGGCACCGACCGCGGCAAGCTGTGCCACGAATGCCGCGGCACGGGCACGGTCACGCAGCAGAGATCGCTCGACGTGACGATTCCCGCCGGCGTAAGAGACGGCCAGCGCATCCGGCTTGCCGGCCAAGGCGGCCCGGGCGTAAACGGCGGGGCCGACGGCGACCTCTATCTAGTGGCCAATATCGCGGCGGACCCCTCGTTTGTGCGCCGCGGCGACGATCTATACGTGGATCAGCCGGTCAGCGTCTACACGCTCGTGCTCGGTGGCGAAGCGACCGTGCCGACCATGACGGGCAAGATCGACATGCAAATCCCCGCTGGATCTCAAAACGGCCGCGTGTTGCGCGTACCGGGCAAGGGCATGCCCAAGATCGGCGGCACAGGCCACGGAGATCTCTACGTCAAGCTGGGCGCCGAAGTGCCGACCAAGCTGGGGGCGAAGGAGCGCGAGTTGTTCGAGCAGCTAGCCGAGCTAGCCAAGAAGCGATGATGCGCCCAGACACAGTCGACGACCAAGAGCAGCCAGATCTTTACGCGATCAGCGCGGTCGTGGCGCAATTCGACGTCACGCCCGAAGCGCTGCTGCGCTACGAGCGCGCCGGGCTCGTGCGCCCGGTAGTCATGAATGCCGTACGCTTTTACGACGGCCGGGACATCATGCGCTTAGCGACCATCAGACGCCTCACCGACATCTGCGGCTTGAATCTCGCGGGGGTCGATGTGGTGCTGCGCCTGCTCGAAGAGATCCAAACCCTGCAGCGCCAGTTAGAAGACTAGGCCTAGCGCCCGGCGACAAGGGTCGACCGGCTAAAGCCCCAAAACAGTTTTTCGCCCATCCGAGCAGCTACTGACGCACCGGGAGAAACCGCATGCTCGCACCCGAACGCTCCGCCGAAGCAGCCGAGGCCGAGCAGCTCATAATCGAAACCGTACGCGAGCTCGTCGCGGAGCGAGTCGCGCCGCGCGCCGCCGCTATCGACGCCAGCGGCGAATACCCTAAAGACATCCGCGACCTCTTCGCTCGCAACGACCTGCTGGGCGTGCCGTTTCCGGAGGAGTACGGCGGCCTAGGCAGTTTTTTGACCTACGTCAAGGTCGTCGAAGAGATCGCCAAAGCTTGCGCGTCGTCGTCGCTCATCGTCGCCGTCCAAGAGCTCGGCGCACTGCCGATCATGATCGCGGGCAGCGACGCGCAAAAGCGCGCCTATCTGCCCAAGCTCGCCAGCGGCGATATAATGACGTCGTACGCGCTGACCGAGCCGACGTCCGGATCGGACGCCGCGAACATGCGCACTACCGCCGTTCGGGATGGCGACCGCTACGTCCTCAACGGCACGAAGGTCTTCATCACCAACGTCGCGGTCGCCGACATCTGCATCGTGTTCGCGGTGACCGACAAAGAGCTAGGCCCAAAGGGCGTATCGGCCTTCATCTGTCACACGGACGACCCCGGTTTCAAGCTCGGCAAAGTAGAGCACAAGATGGGCATTCGCGGGTCGCCGACCAACGAAGTGGTCCTGGACAACTGCCGCATCCCAATCGACCGGCGCTTGGGAGCCGAAGGCGAGGGCTTCCGCATCGCGATGGCCACCTTGGACAAATCACGTCCGGGCGTCGCCGCCCAGGCCCTCGGCATCGCCCAGGGAGCGCTCGACTTCGCCGCGACCTATCTCAAAGAGCGCGTCGCTTTCGGCAAGCCGCTGGCCAAGCAGCAAGGGCTCCAATGGATGATCGCCGACATGGATCTCGACGTCCAATCGGCGCGACTGCTTCTGTACGAAGCCGCGCGCAAATGCGACGAGGGGTCCGCCGACGTCACCTACTGGGGCGCGCTGTGCAAGCTCAAATGCGGCGACGTCGCTATGAAAGTGACGACCGATGCGGTGCAGTTATTGGGCGGCTACGGATACATGACGGAGTACCCGGTCGAGCGCATGATGCGCGACGCCAAGATCACCCAAATATATGAAGGCACCCAGCAGATCCAGCGCATCGTCATCGCTCGGCGTATTCTCGGCAAGTAATTGATCGCGCACAACCTCGGCTTTCCGCGCATCGGCCGCAATCGCGAATTGAAGAAAGCGCTCGAGCGCTTTTGGAAGGGCGAGATATCGGCCGAAACGCTGCACGAAGCCGGCCGCCGCCTCCGCGCCGAGAACTGGAAGCTGCAGAGCCGAGCAGGCATGGACTTCGTGCCGGTCGGCGACTTCTCGTATTACGACCAGGTGCTCGACGTCTGCGCGCTGGTCGGCGCCGTGCCGTCACGTTACCGATTCGGCGGCGACGATGTCGATTCAGCAACCTATTTTGCGATGGCGCGCGGCACGGACGCGCTGCCGGCGATGGAGATGACCAAGTGGTTCGACACCAACTACCATTACATCGTGCCGGAGTTCGGACCCGAAGATAAGTTTGCGCTGTCGAGCACGAAGATCTTCGCGGAGACCCAGGAGGCCTTAGGCTTGCACCTGCGGCCCAAGCCCGTGATCGTGGGACCGCTGAGTTTTCTGTGGCTGGGCAAAGAGCGCTCGGCACGCTCGAGCGGGTTCACGCGCTTGGACTTGCTGGATCGCCTCTTGCCCGTGTACGAAGAGGCGTTGCGGCGCATGGCCGCCTTGGGCGTCGAGTGGGTGCAGCTCGACGAACCGGCGCTGGCCGTCGGCCTCGAGCCGCGCTGGCTGCAAGCGCTGGGGGACGCGTACGAGCGGCTGGCGCGCGCAGATGGCCCCAAGATAATGCTCGCGACGTACTTCGGTTCGGTTGCCGACAACGCCGCGCAACTGAGCGCATTGCCGGTCGGGGGGCTGCATTTCGATCTCGTCCGCGCGCCGCAACAGCTGGATGCCTTCTTAGACCAGCCGCTCGGCGCTAAGGTGCTCTCGCTTGGGGTCGTCGACGGCCGTAACGTCTGGCGCACCGACCTATCCCAGGCGCTGGAGACGCTCGAACGAGCGCGCGCCAAACTCGGCGACCGCGTATGGGTAGCGCCGTCGTGCAGCCTGCTGCATTGTCCGCTAGATCTCGAGCTCGAAAGCGCGTTGGACGAAGAAGTGCGGTCTTGGATGGCGTTCGGCGTCCAAAAACTGCAAGAGGTCGCCGATCTCAAGCGCGCGTGCGACGAAGGCCGCGCCGCGATCGCCGACAGCATCGGCGCATCGGAACGGGCACGCCGCACTCGCGCCGCCTCGGCGCGCTCCAAGAACCCCGCCGTACGTCAAAGGCTTGCACGCTTGGCCGACGAGCCGGCCCGGCGCCGCAGCGGCTTTGCGCAACGATGTCAAGCGCAACGGCGGCGCCTGAATTTGCCGATGTTCCCGACGACGACGATCGGCAGTTTTCCTCAAACGTCCACGATCCGCGAGGCCCGTTTGAGGTTCCGCCAAGGCAGCTTGAGTGCGGCCGATTACGAGCGCACGATCAAGGCCGAGATCGAGCATGCCGTGCGCGAGCAGGAGCGCATCGGACTTGACGTGCTGGTCCACGGCGAAGCCGAACGCAACGACATGGTGGAGTATTTCGGCGAACAGCTTGCGGGGTTTGCGTTCACCAGCCACGGCTGGGTGCAAAGCTACGGTTCGCGCTACGTCAAGCCGCCGATAATCTACGGCGACGTCTTTAGGCCCAAACCGATGACCGTCGCTTGGAGTTCGTTCGCGCAGTCTTTGACGGACCGGCCGATGAAGGGCATGCTGACGGGACCCGTTACCCTCCTGCAGTGGTCGTTCGTGCGCGACGACCAGCCGCGCTCCGAAACCGCCATGCAGATAGCGCTTGCCATCCGCGACGAGGTGGCCGATCTGGAACATGCGGGCATCAAGGTGATCCAGATCGACGAGCCGGCCATTCGCGAAGGCTTGCCGCTGGCGCGCAAGGACTGGAACGAGTACCTTGGATGGGCCATCCGGGCGTTCCGCGTAGCCTCATCGGGGGTGGACGACGCCACTCAGATTCACACTCACATGTGCTACTCCGAGTTCAACGACATCTTAGCGTCGATCGCCCGGATGGACGCCGACGTCATCACGATCGAGTGCTCGCGCTCTCAAATGGAACTGCTCGATGCATTCGGTGAGTTCCGCTACCCGAACGAAATCGGACCCGGCGTCTACGACATCCATTCGCCGCGGATCCCGTCGGCAGCCGAGGTGCTGGCTTTGCTCGAGAAAGCGGCGACCGTCGTCCCCGCCGGCCAGCTGTGGGTTAATCCAGATTGCGGCCTGAAGACGCGGCGCTGGGACGAGGTGAGCGCGGCGTTGACCAACATGGTCGCCGCGGCGCAGCGCCTGCGCGAACGTCACGCCGCCGCGGTGGGCTAACCGCTACGCCCCAGCGACGCCCGTTAATAGGCTGAGCCGATAGCGTCCAGCGCGCTCGGGTTTTCCAGCGCCGACAGATCGCCCAGCGAATCGGCTTTGAGGTAACTGGCTCGCGCTACCCGGCGCATCAGCTTGCCGTTGCGCGTGCGCGGCAAGTCGCTGACGAACTTGATCGCATGCGGGGCGAGCGCTTTACCTAGCGACGAGACGACCCGCTGATGCAACTCGCTGCGCAAGTGCTCGGTTTGCTCGCCATCGGGCCGCAGGATGACCAGACAGACCACGGTTTCGCCCTTAATCGCATCCGGAACGGCCAGCGCCGCCGCCTCCTTGACGGCCGTGTGGCCCACGAGGATGCTTTCGTACTCCGCCGGTCCAACGCGCTTGCCCGCGATGTTGATGGTGTCGTCCGAACGGCCGTGGATGAACCAATAACCATCGGGGTCGACGCTGCACCAGTCGCCGTGCACCCACGTCCCGTGCAACCGCGACCAGTACGCCTGCAGATAACGCTCGTCGTCGTGCCAAAAGCTGCGAGTCATGCCCGGCCAAGGCTGACGCAGCACCAGCTCCCCGACCTTACCCCGCACGGACGCACCGCTGTCGTCGACCACGTCGGCGTCCATGCCGGGAATCGGTCCATGGAACGCGCACGGCACGAGCGGCCGAATCGGGAAGCACCCCAAGATGCCGCCGCTGATCTCGGTCCCGCCGGAATAGTTGATAATCGGTGCACGGCCGCCGCCGACCGCTTGCGCGAACCACTCGTATGGCTGCGGGTTCCACGTCTCGCCGCTCGAGCCCAGAATGCGCAGCCGCGAAAGGTCGTGGCGGCGCGGCGTTTCGTCGCCGTGCACCATGAGAGATCGGATGGCGGTCGGGGCGATCCCCAGATGGGTGGCTCCCTGCGCCGCGACCGACTGCCACAGACGATCCGGGGCCGGGTAGTCGGGAATGCCGTCGTACAGAACGACCGCCGCGCCCAAGCCCAGCGCGCCGAATACTAGGAAAGGCCCCATCATCCAACCCATGTCGGTATACCATAGCATCCGGTCCCCGGGCTTGACGTCAAAGCACAAGAACTGATCGACCTGCACTTTGACCGGGAAGCCGGCATGGACGTGGACGGCGCCCTTGGGCTTTCCGGTGGAGCCCGACGTGTAGAGCACCATGCATGGCGCGTTGGCGTCGGTTTGCGCGGCGTCGAGAAAGGGGGCTTCCGCGGCCAGCGCCGTGCTCCAGTCAACATCGCGGCCGGGCCGCCATGGGACGGGCGCGCTCGTCCTGCGCAAGACCAACACTTTGCCGACGCTGGGCACATCGGCCAGAGCGGCATCCACGACGCTTTTCATGTCGACGACCTTGCCGCGCCGGCGCGTGCCGTCGACGGTCACCAGCGCCTTGGCCCCCGCATCGGCCAGGCGCGATGCCAGCGCCGATGCGCCGTAGCCTGAGAAGGCCGGCACCGCGATTGCGCCGATGCGCACGATCGCGAGCAAAGCGATCGCCGTTTCCGGCAACAGCGGCATGTAGATGCCGACGCGGTTGCCAGCTTGGACGCCCAAGCGGTTCAAAGCCGCGGCGGCTTGGCATACGGCACGCAGCAGTTCGTCAAACGTATAGCGCTGGGCTGCGCCCTCTTCGTCTTCCCACAACAGCGCCAACTCGGCGCCGCGGCCGGCTTGGACATGGCGATCAAGGCAATTGTAAGACGCGTTGTACTTGGCGCCGACGAACCAGGATGCGAAAGGCTTGCCGCTTGAGAGGTCGACCGTCAGGTCGTAAGGCTCAAACCATCGCAGGTCCAGGTGGCGCAGCAGCGCATCGTAAAAGCCGGCGACGTCACGGCGGGTCCAAGCCCACAGCTCGTCGAGCGAGCCCGCGCCGGCCGCTTGCATGAACTTGGTGATGTTGGCGTTGTCGACGTAGTCGCGAGTCGGCACCCACACAGCGCGGGCAGCTGGCAGATGCTCCTGCGTCGCCACTTAGAGCGCGCTCGCTCTTAGCGGTGGTGCCCGTTGGCCGCGGGCGTCGCCGGGCTGTTCCCGATCTGCCGCCCGACGTAAGACAGAGCACGCTGCAACTGCGTGTCGGCGCTGACGTTGCCGATGTCGGCCGGCTTGGTGTCGGCGACGACGATGTTCGGTTCGATGCCGACCGAATTGATATCGTGACCGCCGGGCGTCAGATAGCGCGCGGTCGTGATCTTGATCGCGCTGCCGTCGGGCAGCGGGAATATCGTCTGGACGACGCCCTTGCCGAACGTCTTCGTGCCGATCAATACCCCTGCGCCCGAATCTTGGATCGCGCCCGAAGTGATCTCAGACGCGCTGGCCGTGAACTCGTTGACGAGCACCGCAAGCGGCCGCGGCGCGATAGCGGAGTTCTCGGCGTCGAAGGTCGTCAGCGGCTTGGTGCGGCTGTCGATCGAAACGATCGGGCCGTCGGGGACGAACTTGGACGACACGTCGATCGCCGCGTTGAGGTAGCCGCCGCCGTTGTTGCGCAGATCCAGGACGTAGCCTTTGACTCCGGCTTTGTCCAGCCGATCCAGTGCCTGGGTCAGCTCTTGACCGGTCGTCAGGCCGAAGACCAACACCCTGACGTACCCCACGTTGCCGTTGAGCACGCGCGCCAATATGCTCGGTGTGTGGATGAAAGCGCGCGTGATGGCGAAGTTCAGCAGCGCCGCTACGCCCGCGCGCTGGACGGTCAGTTGCACGCTCGTGCCGGCCGTGCCGCGGATCATCTTGCTGTCGTCTGCGGTCGTCAAGCCCTTGGTCGGCTTGCCGTCGATGCTGAGCACGATATCGCCGGCTTGGACTCCGGCCTTTTGCGCGGGGCCGCCTTCGATGGTCTGCACCACGAGCAGGGACTTGGTCGCCGCATCGATATCGATGACCACGCCGACCCCTGGAAAGTTGCCGCCGTCGAGGCCCTCGTTCAAGCTCTTGTAATCTTTGGGGTCCAAAAACACGGTCCAGCGGTCGTGCAGCGAATCCATGACCCCCTTGATGGCGGCATACGCCAGCTGTCTTTCGCCGACCGAACTGCCGAACTCGCGCGAAGCCAAAGCCAGCTCGCGGTTAAGAGCGCTGACGTCCAGATCGGCGCTGCGCGCTTGGTGGAGATCCGGCAGCTTGTTAGGATCGCCGCCGTGTTCTTTGACGGCGGCCCGCAAGCCGGCGACCGCGCCATCAAGCAAAACCTGATCGCCGGTCTGCTTGTAAAACTCGAGCGAGGCGCGCGCGAAAGAGTAATCGACCATCGAACGGCTCAGATCCGGCGCCGCCGCAGCCGTCGCGCACCGGCCGACACTCGGGACGAGCATCAGGCAGGCCGCGACGAACGAAAGCGCGGTCACTAAGGGGCGAGAACAGGCTTGCTGCATGTCTTGGCTTCCTACGGTTTCGAGTTGAGCGCGAGCTGCTTCTTGAGATACGCCAAAGCGGTTTTCAGCTGGACGTCTTTGCTTGCGTCGATGATCGACTTAGGGTCCATCGGGACTGAAACGTTGGGCTCGATCCCCTTCTTGTTGATGTCGCGCCCGGAGGGCGTGACGTAGCGCGCGGTGGTGATCTTGATCGCGGCGCCACCCGGCAGGTCGAAGATCGTCTGCACGACGCCCTTGCCGAAGGTCTTCGTGCCGACCAGCGCTCCGGCTTTGGAGTCTTGGACGGCGCCCGCAGTGATCTCGGAAGCGCTCGCACTGTACTGATTGACGAGCACTGCCAGCGGATGCGGCGCAATGGCGTCTTGATCGGCGTTCTCCGTCGTCATGTGACCCTGACGATCGATGGTCGAGACTATCGGCCCGTCGGCGATGAATTTAGACGAGACGTCGACCGCAGCCTGAAGCAGCCCGCCGCCGTTGTTGCGTAAGTCGAGGACGAATGCTTTGGCGCCCTGGCCCAGCAGCGTTTGGAGCGCGCTTGTGACCTCTTTGGCCGACGTATCGCCGAAATCGATCAGCTGGATGTATCCAATGCCGCCCGGCAGCATCTTCGACTGGACGGACGGAACGTGGATCTGCTCGCGCACGACCATGTAAGTCTTCGGAGTCAAAGCGCCGCGCTTGACGACCAAGCGCACGGCCGAGCCGGCTTTGCCGCGAATCAGGTCCATGACCGGGTCGAGCCCCAAGTTCTTGGTAGCCTTGTAGCCCACCGATACGATGATGTCGCCCGGCCGCAAACCCGCCCGAGCCGCGGGCGTTCCTTGGATCGGCTCGATGATCACCGTCTGGCGCGTCTTGCGGTCCTGGCCGATGTAGACGCCGATGCCGCCGAAGTCGCCGCCGTTGATCAGCTCGGTCAGAGAACGCATCTCGCGCGGCGGCAAAAACACTGTGTACGGATCGCCGAGCGACCCTAGCATGCCGGCGATGGCCGCGAACGTCAGATCATCGTTGCCGACCTTCGACCCGTACTTGCTGAACGCTTGGGAAAGCATGGCATTTGCGGCCGCTTGGTCCGCACTCGAATCGTTGTCGGCGCTGGGAGCCACGGGGCTCAGCTGGGCGACCACGTGTTTGGCTCGCAGGAAGTCTTGCAGACCCTTGCGCTCGCCGCCCAGCAGTTGGCCGTCGTTGACGGGCTTGTAGTACGCGCCGCGCAGGTGGTCCCAGCTGAAGTCTAAGACGTCGATCGCCTTGCGTGGGTCGCTGAAATCGGTCTGCGATGGTCCTCCGACCGATATATCGCGACGCTCATCACTATTGCCCAAGGCCAGCAGCGGGTTAAGCCCTAGCGCCGGCCGAGCGTAATGCTGTTCGAGTTTGAGAGCGCCGACCGCAGCGACGATTACCGCGGCCAAAAGGGCGAGCGCACGAGGGTTTAGCGACAAGGTGACAGCCCGAAAGCCCCTTCTTGGGACAGACTATAGCGAGTGTGGTTTGTTATCGGCGGCAGCCCATTATTCCCCTATCGGCTGCAACGCGCTCGACGCTTCGTTCGTCACCCGGACGAGCGCGGCGCGGGTTAAAGCCGGCTGAGAGGATTGACCGGCACGCCGTTGACGCGAATCTCGAAGTGCAGGTGCGGGCCGGTCGCATAACCCGTAGCTCCCACCGCGCCGATGACTTGGCCGCGTTGGATGTGCTGGTCCACCGAGACGTACATCGCGGAGCAATGAGCGTACAACGTCGACAGCGAGTTGCCGTCGTCCAAGATGATGGCATTGCCGTAACCGCCGTACCAGCCGGCGAAGATGACGACGCCATCGGCCGACGCCACGATCGGGCTCCCATAGCTGGCGCCGATGTCGATACCCGCATGCAACTGGTAGCGGCCGGTCACCGGATCGGTCCGCATGCCGAATGGCGATGTGATCGCCCCATGCGCTGGCCACATGAACAACACAGGGCCGCCTGGGACCTCTGAAGGCAGGGGAACTCCCGCCGCAGCCGCGGCTGCCCGGCGCGCCGCTTCGGCCGCGATCCGAGCGCGAGCTACGGCTTCTTCATCCTCGCGCTGCTTTTCGCGGATGAGGTCTTGCAGCCGGCTCTCTTGGGCCGCGGTCAGTCCTTCCAGCTCGTATACTTGCGCAGCGACGACGTTGCGCTGCGCGCGCGCGACTTCGAGCAACGCGGTACGCTGGTCGGCCAGCGAAGCCAGCTCCATTTTTTTGCTCTCTTGATCGCGTTGCTGCGCGGCCAGGGAATTTTGTTCGCTCTCCAGATCCGCGACCATGGCCTGATACTTGGCGGCGTCGCCGTTGATCGCCGCGATCAGCGAGGCATCAGCTTTGATGATGTAGCGCAAGAAGTCCCAACGCTCTAGAAAGTCGACGAACGAAGTCGAATCGAAAAGGACTTCGAGATACGACGCCGGGCCGTTCTCGTAGACGTCCACTAGCCGGCGGCTGAGCGCTGTGCGATGACGGTCAAGGCGCGCCTGCGTAAGCGCCAGGCGCCGTCGCTTCGATTCGAGCCTTGCGCTCGTTTGAGCGATCGATTCGGTCAGATCGCCGATCGCACCGCTCACTCGGCCTATGGCCGCGCGCGTGTCGCTGA
>JALYUR010000002.1 GCA_030853635.1 Vulcanimicrobiota bacterium
TCGAAGATGGTCTGCGACGCGTACGGACTGCATCTCACAGATCCGATTAACGGCAAGACACGCACCTTCCCATTGACCGTCCGCATCGCGCGAGAAAACGGTTTCATGTGGGCCGCTGTTCGCCCCGGCCAATCGGTGCCTTGGCCGTTGAGGCGCGATCTCAGGCTCGGCATTGCGCACCTCGAGAAAAGATGATTCACTAAAAAGAGAGCGTCGATGTTAAGCGCCTAGGCTAGGAGTGATTGAGCCGATCGAGCGTCGCTCTCTCTTCGTCTCAAAAGGCCCAGCTTGCTCCGAAACGGTTCAGGGCTTCAACTATCGCGGCTAAGAAGGTGTCGCCGCCGCCGTGACCGGCGTCGTCGATGACTTGGAGCCGGCTTGTTGTCCACTTTTGGCACAGCCGCCAGGCGGTTTCGAGCGGGCTGCTGACGTCGTAGCGGCCGTGGACGAGCACGCCGGGAATGCCGTTGAGCACTGCAGCATCGCGCATGAGTTGATTGTCGACCAGGAAGGCAGCGTTGCTCCAATAGTGCGTGACCAGACGCGCGAACCGGAGCCGAAACTCGGGGTCTTGAAAACGCGCGTTAGGCGTGTGGCCGGGGGAGAGCGAGACGTGAGCATCTTCCCAAACGCACCACTCTCGCGCCGCACGTTCGCGGACGGCGGGATCAGGATCGAACAGCAGGGCGGCATAGGCCTCGACTAACGGCAGATGCTGCAGCGATCTCGGCACCGCTGCAGCGAACCGGTCCCACTCCTGCGGGAAGATGCGTCCAACGTCGTGAGTAAGCCACCGGACTTCGCGGCGCGACGTAGTGGTCACGAGTGCCAGGATGAGCGCGTTGACTCTGTGCGGGTGCGTCTGCGCATAGGCCAGGCCCAGGGTGGTTCCCCACGACATGCCGAGGACTGTCCAATTCTCGACCTTGTGGTGGCGGCGAAGCCGCTCTATGTCGCCGATCAACCGAGCGGTGGTGTTCGTGCTCAGGTCCGCGTCGACTTCGCTGGCAAGCGGGCGGCTGCGCCCGCAGCCGCGCTGGTCGAAGAGCACGGCGCGGTAAATCTGCGGATTGAAGAGACGTCGCTGGCCGGGAGTGCAGCCCGAACCTGGTCCGCCATGGAGATAGAGCGCCGGCTTGCCGTCGGGGTTACCGCAACACTCCCAGTAAACCAGATGATCGTCACCCACGTCGAGCATGCCGCTGTCGTAGGGCTCGATGAGCGGGAATCTCAGCGGCATATAAGCCTTTCTCGATTAGCTACTAAGGCCGCCAAGGTGCCTAAAGGGGGCCGGCGAAACTTTTGCGATGAACGAACGGGCTACCCTTCGCGGCTTCGACTTCGTCATGTATCTAGTCGACGACATGAGCCGGGCGCGCGCTTTTTACGAACGCCTCTTCGGGCTCAAACCCGGCGCTTTCGACTCTCAGCATTTCGTCGAGTACGATCTTCCCGACGGCACCACGTTCGCGCTCGCAAACGATCCGAGCGCCCAACGGGAGCCGTCCGGCGGCGCGATGTTCGGGGTCACCGACGCGGAAGCAGCGATCGCGAGCGTCGAGAAACTCGGCGGCAAGCTTCTGCGCCGCTACGGTGGAGATAGCTGCACGTCGGGTTGGTGCGCCGACACGGAGGGTAATCCGTTCGGCGTACATGAGCGGAAATAGTCGGTGGCGGCCTCTAAAGCGCACGAAAACCGCATACATGTCATGATCAGAGCAGGTGCCGTTGCCATCTTGGCCGTCATGTGCCTCGCACCGCAACAGGCCCGCGCTTCTGGAATCGCCACCATCGCCGCAGCTTACGCAGGCACGTGGAACACACGCATCGTGCATTACAAAACGACTTACAGCAAGCCAAGGACGGAGACGAGCAGACTCAAGAACGTGTGCTGGAACAGCGCGGGCTACTTCGCCTGCGACCAATTCGTGAACGGTGCCTCGAAGGCGTTGATCGTATTCACGTACGATAAGTCGCGCAACATGTACCACACGTATGACGTGCCGACCGACGGCAGTGCCGCCACGTCCGGCGAGCTGCTGATCTCCGGCGATACCTGGGTCTATCCGTGGCAAGACAAAGATGGCGCTAAGACGGTCTACTTGCGCGTCATAAACACGTTCGTCGATTCCAACACCATCCGATATCGTCAAGAGTTTTCATTGGACAAGCGCCACTGGACGGTAGCCTCGGCCGGCATCGAGCGCAGGCTATCGCGTAGCTAGCGCCACGCTTAACCGCCGGCTATCGCACCTAAAACCACAAACGGCTCCGCTCCGGCTGCGACTTCCGCAGGCAGCGGTGCGCCGGGCGATTCGTGCGACACGTCCTGCTCGCAAGCGAAAAACCTTACAAATGGGCGGCGCAATTGGCTCGCGCGGTCGCGGATGGTCCCGCGCAGCATGGGATAACGAGCCTCGACTGCATCGATGATCGAGCGCTGCGTGACCGGGCCCTCAACGTCCACTTTGATTTCTCCGCTCACCTGCGCCAGCGTCCGCAGATGAGGCGGTAGTACGACTCTGATCATGCCAAGGTTTGCACTTCGACCGACAAAACGGCCGGAAGGTCGCGCACGATCGGGGCCCAGTTGTCTCCGGCATCCGCGGACGCATATACCTGGCCGCCCGTCGTGCCGAAATATACGCCGCACGAGTCGAGCGAGTCGACCGCCATCGCATCGCGCAGCACGTTGACGTAGCAGTCGCGCTGAGGCAAGCCTTTGCTGAGCGGTTCCCACTCGTTTCCGCCGCAGCGGCTGCGGTATACACGCAATTTCCCATCGGGCGGATAATGCTCTGAGTCGCTTTTGATCGGAACTACGTATAATGTTTCCGGCTCGTGGGCGTGAACGTCGATCGGGAATCCGAAGTCGCTAGGCAGGTTGCCGCTGACCTCGTGCCACGACTCGCCGGCGTCGTCGCTGCGCATTACGTCCCAGTGTTTTTGCATGAAGAGCACGTCCGGCCGGGACGGGTGCATCGCGATGCGGTGAACGCAGTGGCCGACCTCGGCGCTCGGGTCCGGCATGAACTCCGACTTGAGTCCACGGTTGACCGGCCGCCAGGTCATGCCGGCATCGTCGCTGCGGAAGGCGCCCGCCGCCGAGATGGCGACAAACATGCGTTGCGGATCGCTTGGACTTTGAAGAATCGTGTGCAGACACATGCCGCCGGCGCCCGGTTGCCAAGATGGGCCCGAACCGTGGCCGCGCAGGCCGGACAACTCCCGCCACGTCCGGCCGCCGTCGGTCGTGCGAAATAAGGCGGCGTCTTCCACGCCAGCGAAGACGGTGTCGGGATCGCCGAGCGCCGGTTCGAGATGCCAAACCCGCTTGAATTCCCAGGGATGCGGAGTGCCGTCGTACCACTGGTGCGTGCCCGGCACGCCGTCGTACGCAAAGTCATTACCCACCGGCTCCCAGCTCTTGCCGCCGTCGTTTGAGCGTTGGATAAGCTGCCCAAACCAGCCGCTGGTTTGCGACGCGTAGAGTCGATCCGGATCAGCGGGAGACCCCTTGACGTGGTAAATCTCCCAACCCCCAAAGTGAGGACCGCCGACGTCCCATCGTTCGCGCTTTCCGTCCGAGGTAAGCACGAAGGCGCCTTTGCGAGTGCCGACTAGTACGCGTACCGAACTCATGCACCCCTCCGTCTTTAAGCTTTCCCGCGTCCGGCCAAGCTTGGTCAGCAGGGCGCCTTCGTCCCGCTCATCTCAGACCGCCGATTTCTGATGCGACCGCAGTCGTAAGTTCGGCGTCCAGGCGCAGACAACCGTCTAACCCGGTCGCTTGAAATGCCAGGCCGCCTGGAGTAGACTAATCAGCCATGGAGTTCTTGCGGCACGTTTGGGACGGCTTGGTGATGGCCGCCGCGATGGCGTGGCAGGTCGGCTGGAGCTTGGTCTTAGGGTTCACGCTGTCCGGAGTCGTCCAAGCCGTGGTCTCCAAGGAACGGATGCGGGCGCAACTCGGACGCGGCGGCCTGCGCGAAGTCGCCCTGGCGACGGCGTACGGTGCTGCAAGCTCCAGCTGCTCGTACGCCGCGGCGGCGTTGAGCAAGACGCTGTTCAAAAAGGGCGCAGCCCTGACGCCGTCGCTCGCGTTTCTCTTCGCGTCGACCAATTTGGTCATCGAGCTAGGGATCGTGCTTTATGTCTTGATGGGCTGGCAGTTCACCGCGGCCGAATGGATAGGCGGCCTGGTCCTTATAGCGCTCATGGCTCTGCTCGTGAAAGCGACGTATCCGGCCGGGCTCGTCGAAGAGGCGCGCGCTCAGCTGGACAGCGGCGGCGGCCACGAACACTCGAGTGAAACCGTCGCAGGCCGCACGCTCTGGGAGCGGCTGGCAAATCCGCGGACTAAGATACTGGTCGCTCAAAACGTCGCGATGGATTGGTCCATGCTCTCGCGCGACCTTATCGCCGGTTTCATCATCGCAGGGTTGATCAGCGTGTTAGTCCCCGCGCACGCGTGGAAATCGCTCTTCCTCAGCGGAGCGCCGGCGGCCGTCCAGGTACCGCTCAATGCGCTGGGCGGAGCCGTCATAGCGATTTTCGCGTTCGTGTGCTCGATCGGAAACGTGCCGATGGCTGCCGTACTATGGGGCAGCGGCATCTCGTTCGGAGGCGTCCTCGCTTTTCTTTACGCCGACCTTATCGTGTTGCCGTTACTCGACGTCTACCGGAAGTATTACGGCGCGCGCATGGCGGCTTACATATTCGCGATCTTTTTCGTCACGATGGTCCTGGCGGGGATCATCATGGACGTCGTCTTTTCCGCGCTGCACCAAGTCCCGACGCCCAGAGCCGATATGCGTCAGATGGTCGAGTCTTTCTCCTTCAACTAGACGTTCTGGCTCAACGTCTTGGCGGCGCTCGGGGTCGGCTACTTCATCCACCTGAACCGCTCCCATCCCATGCAGCATTGCGGTCACGACCAGGAACACGCTGCCGCCCAAGCGCGATGAACTAGGGGATCACAGGCAGACTCCAATGCATTCCAACCGCTTAGAGGGGGAAAGTCGATGAAACGCTACCATGTAGCAGGCCTGCTGTGCGCCGCTGCGCTGTTTGGCGCGGCAAGCGATCGGCTGTGCGCTCAGGGCGGCCTCGCGCTGGCAGCGCCGAATGCGACGGTGCAGATGGACATGGCGGCGGGCTCTAAGACTCCCGAGGCCCGGGAGCTGGACGCGGCGATGCGCCGGATGATGCAAAGCATGAGTTCGGCTAAGCCGAGCGGCGACGCGGACCGCGACTTCATGACGACGATGATCGCGCACCACCAGGCGGCGGTCGATATGGCAAGGACCGAGCTGCGTTATGGCAAGAACCGCAAAGTCATGGGCTTGGCCCGCGGCATCATCGCGGCCCAACAGCGCGAAATAAATCTGATGCGATCTTGGCTGCGTAGTTAAAGGAGGACTTTGTAGGACGCCGATGCGCATCGTCACGCTCAACGTCAACGGCATCCGATCGGCGGCGCGCAAGGGGTTTTACGGCTGGATGGAGCGCCAAGATACCGACATCGTGTGTCTGCAGGAGACCAAGGCTCAAGAACATCAGCTGCCGCTAGAAGCGGCGGCGGTCGCTCACTACACCGGCGTGTTCTTCGATGCCAAACGCAAGGGGTACAGCGGCGTGGCGATCTACGCAAAGCGCCGGCCGGATAACATCGTGCGCGGGTTCGGCTGGCCGGACTTCGACGACGAAGCGCGATACTTGCAGTTCGATTATGGGCGGCTGAGCATCGCATCGTTGTACGTGACATCTGGGGCGATGGGCGCAGAGCGCCAAGCGGTCAAGGAAGTGTTCTTGGATAAACTGTCCGGGCGCTTGGCCGATATGCGGCAAGACGGCCGCAGCTACATCGTCTGCGGGGACTTCAACATTGCGCATCGAGAGCTCGACGTTTACAACCCGCGTCGCTGCGAAAAGATATCCGGTTTTTTCCCGCACGAACGAGCCTGGATGGATCGCATACTCGGCGAGCAAGGCTGGGTCGATGCTTTCCGAGTGGTTAACGGCGATTCCGGTCAGTTCACATGGTGGTCTAATTTCCAACACGCGTTCGAGCACAACCGCGGTTGGCGGCTGGATTACCAACTCGTTTCCCCTGACCTGCGCGCTGCGGTGCTGAGTGCCTCCATATACCGCGAATCGCGTTTTTCGGATCACGCGCCCGTCGGCATCGATTATGCGATCGAGTGAAGCGGCCGAGCATCGGCTCACGATCGCATGGTCGGACCCCATCCCGGCGCTTGAAGCTGCCAAAGCGCTGAGCGGCATGGAATACATCGAAGCCATGGCCACCGGCAAGTTTGCTATGTCGCCGATGGCCCAACTGGTATCTCTGCGCATAGAAAAGGTGGAGCACAGCAAGGTCCTGCTGGCGGCGACGCCGGCCGATTTCCATTACAATAGCGTGGGAACCGTGCATGGAGGCTTCGCTGCGACGGTGATCGATTTCGCCACCGGCTTCGCAACCGCCACGCTGTGCCGGGTGGGCTACGGTTGGACGACGATCGAGCTGAAGGTCAACTACGTCCGGCCGATCACCAGCAGCACGGGCGCGGTTGCGTGTAGCGGTGAGATCGTGCATCCCGGGTCTAAAATCGTGACGAGCCAGGCGCGCCTTATGAATGAGGACGCCAAGCTGCTGGCTCACGGCACCGCCACCTGCCTGCTGCTGCCGTGGCCGCAGCAGTCGCATGACTGAGGTGGTTATGACAGGCGGGCATCTAAAAACGCATGGTGCGCGCGCGAATCGCCTGAAGGCAAAGCGATTGCGAGCCGCCGCGGGCCGTGCTGGGCATTTACGTAACGATGGTCGCGGCGCGATGCCTCGGAGCGGATTCAGCGGTCAAAATCGTGGGGCATCAAGCGTTCATAACGCCGCAGTTCCTCGACGCGGCCGATACGCGCGCTTTTCGCCTGCCCGCCTCCACGATCCGTTGGACGCCAGGCGGGTGGAGCGGCGGGGAGCCGGCGTTGGCACCGGCGCCTATAAGTTCGTTCGACGTGCTCGACGTATCTGTATTTCGACCGGCGGCCGACGGCTTCCGGCAAATTTTCCCTAGCTGACGAAAAGGCTTGTCCTGGTTACAATCGCTGACGCTATGGATTCGTCAACGCCCCACCGTACGTGAAACTTACGCCGGGCAATTACGAGTCGCGTTACGTCAAGCGCGACGTGACTTACTTGCTGAGGGGGAAAGACGTCGACCGGCGCGACCCTTGCCTGGACAAGAGTTGCGCCGGCGAAGCCGAGGGACCTTACCGGCTGGCCCGCGGAATGGCATACACCGACTACTTGGGCCAGCGTCATCGTGGCGGCACCGCGCAGTTCGTTGCCGTCGTGCCCGGCGTCGGCCACGACGGTGAGAATATGCTCAAGTCGGCTTGCGGGGTTGGCGTGCTGTTCGATCGTTCCCGCCGTGCATGCCGCCCGGCGAAGAAGGTATAAAAATGTCGCGCGGGGCTAATCCCTAGGCGTAGCCCTCCTCGCCATCCTGACGGTCTAAGTTTTCCGCGCGGTCTTCGAGAATCCAGCGGTTGGCAGCATCCCGGCTTCGGTCCGTCACCCGGCGGTCGAAGAAATCGATGATCTCAGCGTCGGTTTTGGCTTGGCCGATCAGAGCAAGGTAGTCTGTTTGGGAGACACCGGCGCGCTTTAAAAATCCTTCGTCCATCGGGCATAAGCATATGTACTCATCGAGCGTTCCGGCGGCTTTGGCACGGGCTTTGTCGTTCAACCTGGCAAGCCAAGCGTAGCCACCCAACATCTCGCGGCCACGGCGCGGGACTTTTTTGCTCAGATCTAAAGCCATGGCATAAGTCAGGCCGCTTGCAAGCGCGTCGGCTCGCTCACCTTTCTGCCCTCGTCGAGATCGAGTAGATCGAACCACGTCACGATCTCACTTCGCCCGGGCGCCACTTGGTCGCGCAGTTGGGCGAAGTAGCCTTCGGTGTCCGAGCCGGGGTCGGGATGCCAGCGCATCCGCTCGGCGTTAAACGCCTCGATTTGCTGCGGCGTTTTCGAGCGCAAGAACGATTGTTGAACCCACGGACCGATGCGGTCGTCCGTGTCTAATTCTTTCACCTTGGCGGCGAACGTCTCGGAATCCAAGCCCAAAAACTCGAACAACGGTTTGTCGTGCGGGCAGTCGTAGTGGTATTCACCAAGCTTGCCCTCGTTATAAGCTTTGGCTTTATCGATCGCTCTCTTCAGCGAGACAAGGCCGACTAGCTTGTCCTTAGCGCTGCGCGGCGCGGAGTTAGTCAGGTCCATTTTTCCCTCTATTCGTCTTATAATAATTCGACGTCGGCTGCGGACCGATCGCGTCGGAATTTAGTGAATTCGCGCGGTCGATGGAATGCGCCTTGCAAGGGCCAGCTATTTCGATGACTCGCGTGACGGCAAGGCCGCAGGGTCCGAAGGGTTTTCGCTCGTGTCCACGCATGGCGATTGGGACTTCGCGCTTGAAGACCCGATGAGCGAGAGCGTGCAAGCCCCGGTGCCGCAGCCCAGGCCGTCGGTGAAGAGCAAGGAACCCAAACCTCAGGTTCAAGTGAAGAAGCGGGTACGCTAGACGCATTAAGCGCGCGGCACGCTAAGGTAGTGGCGCGCCCGGACCAATCAGCCGACCGCAACCACCGCGCGGACGTGCGCGCCGCCTGCACGCGAGCGCGTGACGGCTAGCTCCTTGGCTAGGGCAGCCGCGATAAACAACCCGCGCCCGGACTCGGACAGCGGGTCATCTTTATCTAGCGGGCCTAGCTCAAAACCTGCGCCGCCGTCGGATACGTGCAGCACCAAGTCCGCCTCGGCCCATTCCAGCGCCACTTCGACGCCGCCGGGGGCGTGCTTAACGGCGTTGCCGATCAGTTCTCCGAAGATCAGTTCCAGGGCGCTTAAGTCGACGCCGGGTTGAGCGCGCGCCTGTGCGTATTCAACGACCGTGCGGCGCGCGCTCTGCGCCGCCGACGCGTTGGCAGTGTCGAACGTCCAGCGCGGGAAACCGGTGGCGGTCTGGGCGGCTACGGCGGCTATGAGAATCGCCACATCGTCGCGCGCGCCGTCGTGCAGCACTAAATCGTGGATCGCCTTTGCCGGATTGTCCGAATCGACTACCCGATCGCTGCACAGCGCGGCTCGAAGGCGGCGTTCGCCTTCGAATATATCGCGGGTCGATTCGATCAAGCCGTCCGTGTAGCACATGACCAAGGTTCCCTGAGGCAACAAAACCGTCTGGGCTTTAACCTCGTCGTCCTCGCGCAGCCCCAACGGTAAACCGCAACCAAACCCTTGAGCTATCGTCCGGTCGCAGTAGCGGAACAGCGGTCCGGGATGGCCGGCGGCCTGCCAAGTGAACGTCACCGCCTTGGGGTCGATGATGCCCACGAGCGCGGTGACCATGCCGTACGGATAGTCCAGCTTCACCATGCGATCGGCTACTTCGAGCATGATTGTGGTATCGGTATTCAGCATGGCCACCGAGCGCAGCGTCTGGCGAACTTTGCACATGATGACCGCAGCGTCTACCCCGCTGCCGCAGACGTCGCCGATAGAAAGCACGATGCGCCCATCCGGTACGCGGAAAACGTCGTACCAGTCGCCGCCTAAATTGACGTCGGTTTGAGCCGGGATGTAAGTCGCGTGGAAGGCGATGCCGTCGACCGCCGGCAGCGACTCGGGCAGTGAAGCCTGTTGGAACACATGCGCGATGCGCTGCGAGTTCTCGTGTTGCTGCGCGTGGTCGATAGCGGTGGCCGCGCGCCGGGCCAGCTCTTGAAACAGCGGCGAGTCGGCGGGACCATAGCGCCGCCTGCCGTTAGTCGACACGGCGGTCAGCGACCCGAGTACTCGTCCGTTGGATTCGAGCGAAAGCATCATCATCGACCCGCGGCCGAGGCGTTTGACGAGCGGCAGGTAACGCGTCAGGATGGTCGATGCCAAAAAATCGTTCCCGGCACGGGGAATGATGCGTGGGCCGCGCGAGCCGGGCTCGTACGCCGCGCCCCATAGCGTGCCGGGTTTGAGGTAGGCGTGCCCGAGCAGGCGTTGGGCATCCGCCACTCGCTTTGCATCGGCGTGGGCGACGGCGCGCGCAGTCAGCACGCCATACTTCCCGAGCAGATTGATGACGGCCCAGTCCGCCATGCCCGGCACGACCAGCTGTACCAGCGCATCCAAAGTCTCTTGGACGTTGAGCGAAGTCGTGAGCACTTTGCTCGCGTCGGCGAGGAAAGCCAACGATTCGTCGGCGCTTATTTCTTGCGTGATGTCGCGTGAATGCGCAAGCAGCCGATCGCGACGGCCGTCGGGCCCGCGCAACGACGTGACGGTGACATCCCAAAGCTTGGGGGTAGCGTTCGGCGGGGCCGAGGCGCTATGAAAGCTATCCGAGCGTCCAGCGCGGGCGGCCGCTAGGGCTTCGCGCGCGGCTTTCCTGCTGGGTTCAGGCCAACTGTCGGCCCACATAAGAGCGCGCACCGCTGGAGCTGAGGCGGCTTGGGACGCCCGTCCGGCTGTTTGGCTCGTCCATAAAACGAACCCATCGAGGTCGAGTATTTCGATGCGGTCGCCGGAGCACTCCATCAGGCGCCGCACAAGGTCTTCGCTTTGGGCCAGTCCGAGCAGCGATGCCTGCTCGGCGCGCGGGTCAACCACCGCGACGTTTTTTGTCATCCCGCGTAACCCCAACGCGGCTTAGGCAGTCGCGAAAGCATAGCCGTCCGCTCTAAGTAGGTGGCAGCCTACTGTTCCTTCGCCGCTGCAAGTATCGCGATGCGGTCCGTCGTACACGGAGCGCATGGCGCGTATCACTTACTACTTGCAGGTCGTCGCCTTCGTAGTCGGCGTCGGTATAGTGATATGGATGGTATCGACAGTTCTGGACCGGGTCCACAGCGTCATCACCATCCTCTTGGTGGCCGTCTTGTTCTCGTATTTGATCTATCCGGCCGTCAAGCGGCTCTCCGCCAGCATGAAACGCGCGGCGGCGATCGGGTTGGTTTACGCGGCCTTTATCGCCGCATTGGTGGTGGTGGGGATATACTTAGCTCCGACGATCGCCGAACAGTCCACCCAGATCGCCCGTGCCTATCCGCAGATCGCCAAGCAGGTTCAGCAGCAGATGGCGAACCCACGCGGGAGCCCACTGCTGGCGCGCATGCCGCCGCGCCTGCGCGCGCTCATCGCCGAACAGGCGTCCAAAGCGGGGAGTTACGCCGGAGCGATCGCCGGGGCCATCGGATCGGACATCTTCAGGCTCATCTCCGGCACGGTACAGTTCGTCGTCGAAGTCTTCGTCGTTTTGGTGTTGGCATTTTTCTTTATAATCGACATCGAGCGCATCCAAGCGGCGGCATTGCGCATGGTGCCGCCCAACCATCGCCCGACGGCCGTATCGTTCGCCGTCGACTGCGACCGCGTCATCGGCGGGTTCGTCCGCGGCCAGGCGCTCCTGTGCCTGATCATCGCGCTGGCCACAACGGTGATCCTGTTAGCCACTAGCGTGCCCTACGCGGTGCTGCTCGGGCTGCTGACCGGCGTCGCAAGCGTCATTCCTTACGTTGGGCCGATCATTGGGGCCGTGCCTGCGTTTTTCATCGCGCTATTCTCGATCGGTTTCGGGCGGGCGCTGGTGGTGTTGGCGCTGTTCGTGGTGGTCTTCGAGCTGGAAGGCCACCTCATCGCGCCCTTCGTGGTGGCAAAATCGGTCGGAGTATCGCCGCTGGTCGTCTTGATCGCTTTATTGGTGGGCGCGGAAGCTTACGGCATATTGGGGATGGTATTGGCTATTCCGATCGTCGGGATCGTGAGGGTCGTGCAGCTGCGCCTGTTCCCTCCAGACGCTCAGACGGAAGAAACCTTACGCGACGCGCTCAGCGAGCAGGCAACCAGCGCTCGGCCCACTTAGCAACCGCTTCGATGGCGGGCTGTAAGCCTCGGCCGGATCTCGTGAGCTCATAATGCACGGACACGGGGGGTCCGCAGAGCACCTCTCGGCGGACCAAGCCTTCGGCCTCAAGTTCGCGCAGCCGTTCGCTGAGCAGCCGGTCCGACAGGCCCGGCACGATGCCAAGCAGCTCGTTGAAGCGCCGCGGGCCGGCGATGAGCGCGCGCACGATCGCACCAGTCCAGCGGCGCCCTATCAATTCGACGGCGTGGTGGAAGCGCGGACAAAACTCCGTTAGCTCGCCGCTGCGGGACGTTCGCTTAGTCGGCCGTACTGACTGTCTGATGGGCACAACGCGCAGGCTTTCGTCACTTACTTTGCGTAGCCTGCTTGACAAAGGTATGAACATTCGACTACTATCTATCCCTTAGGCTACTATTGGTAAGTTACCATAGGTCAAGAAATAAGGGGAACGACACATGTCACACGATCTCGGGATGCTCATCGTCAGGATCATCGTGGGCGGCGCCATAGCGGCCCACGGTGCACAGAAGCTCTTCGGCTGGTTCGGCGGTCACGGAATAAAAGGAACCGGGGGGTTCTTCGAGAGCATCGGGTTTCGGCCCGGTACGACTTTCGCCATCGCGGCCGGTTGCAGCGAATTCTTTGGCGGAGCGCTCATACTGCTTGGCTTCCTCGGTCCGGTCGGCGCGATGTTGGTCATCGCCACGATGGTCGTGGCCATGTTGACCGTGCACGCCGGCAAGGGATTTTTCGCCATGTCCGGCGGCATCGAAGTTCCGTTCATCTATGCGGCGGCGGCTTTGACGACAGCGTTCGCCGGCCCCGGCCGATTTTCGATCGACTACATCGCCGGGCTGGGCAAGCTCGATACGGCAAACGCAGCTTGGATCGGACTGGCGCTGGGCATCATCGGCGCGCTGGCAAACATGGCGCTGCGCCGGCGGGCCCCGGCGACCTCGCAGCCGGCCGCCTAACAAACCTCGAGCGATGCGGCCGGCAATTCGGGCTGGGAATGTTGGCCGCGGCAGCAATTGGGTAATACGATTTGAGTGAAGGCGATATTGCTCGACATCGATGGGACGATGCTTGAAAGCAACGACGCGCACGCTACGGCTTGGAGCCAAGCGTGCGCCGAGTTCGCTATTGAACTGCCGGCAAGCTTTTTCCGACCGCTCATCGGCATGGGCGGCGACAAGATACTCGCTAAGCTCGGTGGCGATCTAAGCGAGCAGACGGAACCCGGCAAATCGATCGCGCGCCGCCGAAAGGAAATATTCCTCGAGCGCTACGTTGCCCGACTCAAGCCCACGCCGGGCGCCCGGGCGCTCGTGGAACGACTGCGCGCCGACCAGCTGAGCCCGGTAGTCGCCAGTTCAGCCAAGAACGAGGAGCTAAAGGCGCTGCTGGAAGCCGCTCAGATTGCGGATCTGATCGACGAAGCTGCGACATCGGACGATGCGGATCGCTCCAAACCAGACCCGGACATCGTCGAAAGCGCGCTCGCAAAGGGGCGCGTCTTTAACAGCGAAGCGCTCATGATCGGCGACACGCCGTACGACATCGAGGCGGCCGCTAAGGCAGGCGTTCGTATCATCGCCGTTCGATGCGGAGGCTGGAGCGACCGTGAGCTCGCAGGAGCGGCGGCGGTGTACGACGATCCCCAGGACCTGCTGCGACGCTACGACGATTCGCCGTTGGCCAAGCGCTAAGTTACCGAGGGTCCAGTCCACTCTAGCCAGTCGCCGTGCGGGGCACAGTGGCCGAGCACTTGATGAGTCATGCGGCCGCTTGCAAAGAGCGTCAAGGACAGCTGGGGAGCCGGCTGATCGGGCCACCAAGTCATGCCGACGACCGCTAGATCTCGCCGTTTCCCTTCAGCCCCCAACATTGCATCGACCTCAGGCCGTTGGTCGGACGTCAGTTGGTTGTACACCATCGTGTGGTACACGCATAAGAACGAATCGCCGCGCAGCTCTTTGAGCACACCCGGCAGCTCGTGGCGGACATCGCCCCGCACGAGGCGCACCGGCTGGGCGCGTGCCACCGCAACCGATGCCTCGAGCAGTGCGCGGCGCGCCGAATGGTACGGCCAGATGAGCGCGTTGAGCCAGAGGATCGAGTCAGCGTCCAAAACGTCGATCGGGTTGAGGTCGATGCCGACACGCGTCCGAACTTCGGGCACGGCACTAGGCAAACGAGGACGGCCGGCGCCGCGCAGCTCGCAGCGCAATGCGACCGAAGATTGCGGCGGACCGAACGTCAGCCCGGCACCGTAATCGTAGCGATACCGATCCCACAACAGATTCAAGCCGGCGCTGGCTCCAATCTCCAAGAATGCGGCGGGCCTTTGCCCAGCCGCATCGAGCGCCACCGCGAAAGCGGGAACGAGGGCGCAGCACCGCCGCACCTCGTTGGTCTGTACCAATCTGGCGGCTACGAGCTTTTCGATATCGGCAGACCGGCGAAGGCAGAACTCGCGAAAAACTGGATATGCGCCTCCGGCCGGCCTCAGCTGCGAGGCCAAGTCGGGGTAAAATTCAGCCAGCGGTTCGCCGCGTGGCGTCTTGAGCAATAAGTAGTGAACGGCGGCGAAGAGCAAGTTGGGCAGTGGCTGACCTTTGGCGCCGCCGCGCAACAGCAGTAACAGCTCCTTGTCCTTGCTCAGAGGGGCGGATAGCACAGCATAAAGCGGATCCTCCGCGCGCGCTTCGCCCCGTCCGAAGGCGTCGAACGACCTAGCGGCCGCCTCCAAAAACCGCGCTTCACCGGCGCTCACTCGAGTGCGATTGCCCCGGCGCCACCGCTTTCCTCGCGCGGCCATCGGGTTTCCGCGACGCGCGGCCCCCAAAGTCGCGCCAAAAGACCTACATGGGTGCAAGCGTCAGTGGGGAATAAAAGGCAGTGGTCCGTATGTGACTTCTATCACTTGACGGATCGGTAATGCCAGGTGAGGAGAGACTTGCTCGACTGATGGCAACCGTGACGCATGCGCTCGGCCGATCGTTGGCTTGCATCGTGCTGTTCGGCGCGCTTTTGGCTGAGCTTTGGGCGCCGGCTCTGGGCGCGACGTCCGAAATCAAAGCGGCGGGTTCAGCGGCTACGCCGAGTTGTCCAGGCGCGAGCGTCTCGCGCATGGAGGCGCAGACGGCGCGTTTGATCAAGGCCAACGACCGCTTTGCGGCGTGGGCGTTTGCCGATCAGGCCGGGAGGTGTTACGGCATGGCCGCGCTCGGGCAGCACGAACGCCGCCATTTCGAGGACCTGTACCTCGCGGGCGTGTACTGCCTGGTGGCCTACGGCGCCGGCAAAGACGAGCCGGAATTGGCGGCCAGCGACGACGGCTCGCTCTTGTTGGAAAACGATCTCGTGTACAGCGCTGGAGTCCTGCAGAGCATCGCCGCTGACGACAAGGCGCCAGCGGACATTCGGTCAAATGCGAGCTCCATACTATCCCGGCTGATGGTCGCCGTCCGACCGCCGGCGAAAAAGACGGAGCGGCGATGAGCGAGCGAGATGATTTTCTGCCGGCCGGCATCGACGATCCGGAGCAAGATTCGGGCGCAGCCCAATCGGACGCCGTTCAGCGGCGTTGGAACGAAGGCTCGCCGGCGCCGATCGAGCCCTCTAAGCGCATCATCGCCCAAGCCGAGTACGGATTCGGACGCGGCGACAAAGCCGCGAGCAGCATGCCCGAACAAAATGTTGCCGCCGACCCTGGCGCGCCAAACGACCCGGTTGCCGGCAAGCACCCCGAACCCGGCGAAACCGAATGGGAGCATCTACCAGGCGCCGGCCAGGATTAACGCAGCGCAAATCAAAGTCTTGTTGCCTATACCGAATCGGTGTAACCTTTAGAAGGTGAGTTGCGCCTATGATCCTCGGCCGCCGGGCCGCCGTGGGCTTTGTCAGCGCCCTCATCCTATCCGCGCCCCTGCGCGCGACTGCGATCAGTCCCTCTCCACTCGCGCCCGCCGACGAGTATTTCGGCCGCCAGAAGCTTAGCGTACTCAGCATAACGAACACGTTGCACGATGCCAGCCGGCGCGTCGCCAGCAGCCCCAAACGCGCCACCGAGATGTACCACCCGCTGCTCGAGGTGGAAGACGCGATCCAAGACTGGGCAAGAAAGTATCCGCAAGATGCCTGGATAGCCCCGCGCGCCCAAACGATGCTGCACCTCTTCAGATGTATGGGCACGGGCGACGGCGAGAAAGAAGCGGTTCGCTGCCGCAGTCTGATCGCCGCGGTTAGCCCCAAACGGCAGATGGCAGCCCTCAACGCTAAGCGGCCGGCGACCAGCAACGCGGCCGGCCCCACGGTTTTACCCTAACCCCAGCAGGGGCCGACGTAGCCCGTCAGTATAAGCATGTCCGCCGTAAAGATCGATGATGGAGGACAGCTGAAGCCATGCCGACGGAACAGTATCACGAGCCGCCAAACGAGCTGAGCGAAAGCACTCGGACGTTTGCCCGCATGACGACGTCTTTGATGGAAGAAGTCGATGCGATCAACTGGTACGAGCAGCGTCTGGCGGTGGAGAAGGACGCTGCTGCCAAGGCGATCTTAGCCGACGCTCAAGGCGAAGAGTTCAAGCACTTCGGCATGTTGCTCGAGTTTCTGCTGCGCCGAAAGCCCGAGTGGAAGACTACGCTGGAAAAGATACTGTTTAAAAACGGGGACATCGTCGAGCTCGGCAGCCGGGGTGAAGAAGCAGCCGAAGGTAACTCGTGATGGCAAACGTCACCGATCCGCTTCACTCCAATGCGCCGGCTCTGAGCCGAGGCGCTTTCGTCGGGCTGTCCGGCGCAGCGCTCTATCTGGGAAACGGGATAGCCGCGGCGCTCGCCGCTGGTGAAGGCTTCGGCAAGTTTCACGATCCCATCGTAGCCGAAAACGACGCGGCAATCCTCATCCAGCGTCCTGCTCTGCCTCGGCCCGGCGGCGACATCGACGCCTATGCCGCTTGGCCGCGCGATGCGTCGGATAAGACGCCCGGGGTTGTGGTCGTGCAGCAGATCTGGGGAGTCGACGCGCAGCTGCGCGATGTCGTGCGACGCTTCGCCAAGTCGGGGTTCGTGACGATTGCTCCGAACTTGTTCCACCGCCTAAAGCCTCCCGATGCCGATCGCGCCACTGATTTCTCGCAGTTCCGCCCGCTGGCCGAAAAGCTCGACGACTCGCAAGTTGATGGCGACGTGACGGCGGGGGCGACCTGGATTCGCGCCCGTGCCGGTGTCGGCCCGGCGGCGCGGCCGCCCAAAGTCGGCGTCAACGGGTTTTGCATGGGCGGCGGGATCGCTTTGCGGCTGGCTGCCAGCAGCGCGGCGTTCGACGCGGCTGCCGTGTGGTACGGCAAAGTGCGCCAAGGCGGCGACGGCGGTGCGACCTCGAGCTCGCCGTTTGGCTACGCCGACCGACTGACGATGCCGCTGGTCGGCAATTTCGGGGGCCGCGATACTAGCATACAGCCCGATGACGTCCGGGAACTAGACCGCCGGCTGCACGGTGCGCACGACATCAAGATCTATGCTGAGGCCGGCCACGCGTTCTTCGACGATCAGCGAGAGCGCTACATTCCCTCGGCCGCAGCCGATGCGTGGACGCGGACGGTGGAATGGTTTCGACGCTATTTGACATTCGAAGCGGCGCCCAAGAGTGATGGCCATGATTGAGATGATGCTCGAGATCTTGGACTCGAGCCAAACCTTGAGTGGCCTGAGCGACCGCTTGCAGCCGGCGATGAACGCCGCGTTCGAAAAGGCCGGCGACCAGGGCCGCCGGTTCAAGGACGCACTGCACGGGACTTGGCTCGGCCATCCGCTCCATCCGGTCCTCGTCGACGTGCCGATCGGTGCTTGGACTGCGGCTGTATTTTTGGATGCCGCCGCGATCGTGTCGGGGCGCAAGAAGCTGCGCAGCGCGGCCGATGCGTGCATCGCGCTGGGCCTCGTCGGAGCGGTCGGCTCGGCGATCACGGGCTGGACGGACTGGTCGCGCGTCGGCGGCCGCGGCCGACAGATCGGAGTCGTGCACGCGGTGCTCAACATAAGCGCGACGGCGCTGTTCGCAGCGGCGTTGACGCTGCGGCGCGCTCGGCATCGCAAGACCGGCGGTGCGGCTACCCTTTTGGGGTACGGCCTGGCATTGGCCGGGGCGTATCTAGGCGGCGACTTGGTGTTCGACAAGACCTTCGGCGTCAACCACGCGGCGGACGGCCGAGAACTCTCGCAAGACTTCGTGCCGGTGATGGCGGCGGCGGATCTGCCCGAAGGCGAGCTGCGTCGCGCGTGCGCAGACGGCGCGCCGATCGTGCTCGTGCGCCGCGGAGAGACGATCGTGGCGCTGTACGAGAAGTGCTCCCATTTGGGCGGCCCGCTCGCCGACGGCAAGATCGAGGGTGACTGTATCCGCTGTCCGTGGCACGGCTCGTGCTTTGCGCTGGATGACGGGCGCGTCGTCGAAGGGCCGGCCACGTTCTCGCAACCCTTCTACGAGACGCGGGTCAAGGATGGTCAGGTAGAGATTCGCCGCGTGTAGCGCGGGAGAAGTGGGTATAACAAGGCAGTATCTACCCGAGCGCGACTAAGTCACCGCGTCAACGCGGAAGGAGGCAATATGGCCAAGTGCGGGTGCGGCTCTTGCAGCTGCACGGTGGAACCGAAAGAGGGTGAGGCTTCGTATTGCAGCCCCAGCTGCTGTTCAGACTGCGGCGGGACGCGCACTTGCGAATGCGGCCATCCGGAATGTAAACCCTAAGGAGTTGGTTCGTCATAGCCGCCGCGCCGAAAGTCGCGGCGGCTCGATTATTTCCCGTCGAGCGGAAAGCCCGTTTTGGCTGCGTAAATAGCGCTGGGTGGATACGCGCATCGCGATCGCGGCGACGCTGCTCGGCGGCCTGATGGGGGCTTTCTCAGGAACGTTGTTGCCGCGGCTACAGGTTTCGGGGCCGCTTGCTCGGGATCGAGAGTGCGCGCAGACTACTATCGTCAAGATCGCCAACCGAGATCGTTACCGCGACGCATTGGACGGCACGCACTTTGCGCTGGGGCGCGACGCATTGAGCTTGGAGTTCGGCAACGGTTGGAAGATCGACAACTACACGCCGCTCGGCGTCGCCTTCGAAGATGATCCGCATACCGTTTTAGCCTTTCGGCTCAACGACCAGGTTCAGGTTTGTCCGATTCAGCGCACTTATTGCGATGACGATCGGGGAGATTGGCAGGTAGGCTTGCGCGTCTACGACTTTGCGGCCAAAGAGTCTATCAAAGGCTTGCAATCGCGTTGCCGCCAGTTGCTGCCCGACAGCGATTAACCAGCGCACGGACCGCACTTGAATCGCAAGCCGACCCAAGCCCGTATTTGGCTTGCGCTGGTCACCGTCTATATTTTGTGGGGCTCGACCTATCTCGGCATCCACTGGGCGGAGGCCACGATCCCCCCGCTGCTCATGTCGGGCGTGCGCTTCCTGATCGCCGGCGCGGCTTTGTTTCTTTGGCGTTATCCATCCGCGCGGCGCGCGTTTAGGGGGCCGACTCCGAAGCATTGGCGGGCGGCGCTTATCATCGGCGCCGCTTTGATATTGGGCGGCAACGGCGGCGTCGCGCTAGCCGAGCGGAGCGTCCCGTCGGGCGTCACCGCGGTAATCGTTGCGATGACGCCGCTTTGGATGGCGCTGATCGACCGCTTCGGCTTTAAGCGCCAGCTCAACGGCTGGACGTGGGCCGGCATCATCATCGGCTTCGCCGGCGTCGCGTTGTTGATCGGGTCACCGGGTTCCGGGCGCATCGACCCGGTGGGCGCCGTCATCCTGGTCGTGGGATCGTTGAGCTGGGCCAGCGGCTCGATTTATTCGCGCGAGGCGACGCTGCCCCAAGACTCGTCGCTTGGCATCGGCATGGAGATGCTCGCGGGTGGCGCCTGCCTTTGCGTCGTCTCGGTTGTGTCCGGCGAAGCGTTTCGGCTCCACCCGGCCCACGTCACGGCTCTTTCGCTGCTGTCATTCCTCTACTTGATCGTGTTCGGCGCGATCGTCGGCTTCAGCGCCTATCTTTGGCTGTTGCGGGTCGCGCCGACGAGCCGGGTCGCGACCTATGCCTACGTCAACCCGATAGTCGCGGTGTTGCTGGGAGCGGCCGTCGGGCACGAGCCGGTAACGACTCGCACGATCGCGGCCGGCGCGGTCATCGTAGCCGGAGTCGCGCTGATCGTCGCTAACGCGCGCGCTCAAGCAGGCGAGCCCGAAGCCGTCAACTAACTTCTGCGCCATGAATGCGAAAGTCGAAAAGACCGATGAGCAATGGCGCAACGAGCTGACGCCCGAGCAGTACGAGATTTTGCGCAAGGCCGGCACGGAGCGGGCCTTTAGCGGCGCTTTGGTGCACAATCACGCCAAGGGCACGTATCATTGCGCGGCGTGCGGCGTTGAGCTGTTCACATCCGAAGCAAAGTACGAGTCGCACTCCGGCTGGCCCAGCTTCACCGAACCGGCCGTCGCTGAGCGCATGGAGATGCGCCAGGACAACAGCGGCGGCATGCGCCGCATCGAAGTACGCTGCAAGAACTGCGACTCGCACCTGGGGCACGTATTCGACGATGGTCCCGGCCCGACCGGCGCGCGTTATTGCATAAACTCCGCCGCGTTGGGATTCAAAGCCGCCGACGAGCCTGTCTAGGTTCCTTTAGCGGCCCCGATGTAGCGCGTCCATTTGAAATACAGCGCCGGGTAGGTCTGCAAGCTGTTCGGGTTGCCGTACACGAAGTAGAACTCGTTTTGAGCCGCGAGAAAGTGAAACGCCAAGCTCGCGTTGCCGGCGTTGACATGGTCGAACGGGTTGAAGCAGCTTTGGATGGGCGCGGCGCCCGAGGTTTGCGGCACTAGACTGCAAGGCGAGCCCGCGGCGGGCGCGGGCAAATCGGGAAATTGGAACGCGTTTGGGATGTTGCGGCCGATCAGCCGGCGCGCGCCGAAGTCCAAGGACGCGTTGCGGTTGAACTGCCAGTCGACCGTCGCGCGCTCTAGCACTTGAACGGCGTCCGGCTCCGGTCCGATGCGCCTTTGCCAGTCGGGTTCCAGCCGCGGATTTGGCGCGTACGCGTTGCGATCCGTCTCGAGCGCTAGATGCACCTTGGGGCGGAGGGGCACGGTAGTCAGGTATGACCATGAGTTGAGATCGCCGTGAAAGTACGCACCGCCGCTATACGTGACCGATGTGGGCGTTGACGTCTGCGTCTTATAGCCGAGGAAGAAGCCGTTGGAGTTAAACGGCAGCAGTTCGTACGGCGTCGGAAACGGCAAGTACTGCAGGTCTTCGTAGAAGGGCTCCACGCCGGAACTGCCGGCGAATAGATGCAGCGAGAACAAACTGCGGGTGTCGAAATTGATCTGGCCGCCGGCGTTTGTCTGGTCGGTCCTGCCAAAGCGATCGTGGAAGCGGCCGTAGTACGAGCTGAGCGCGATGTCGTGCAACCGCGCTGACGGTGAAAAGTTCAGAGTACGGTTGTAGACCGCGAAGTAGCCCGAGATGTCGGGCTGGGCGACGTACCCGTCGGCCGGATTGAAGTACGCGCCGACTTTCTGTAACGACAAGACGGCAGTGGTATTCTGGTCGACCAACCCGCCGTCGAACTCGGAGTAGCCGGCAAGGCCCGGATCGGCCACGTCGCTGCCCCGGTCCACGCCTGCATTGAAGGCAACGAAGACATGGCTATGGCGGTTGGCGTAGCCGGTGTCGACGGTCGACGTGTCGTCGTGCAGACCAGGCGCGTCTACCGCGACGCGTTGGAAATCGATGCTAGCGTCGCGCTTGGGGTCCGAAAGGTTATAGTTGAGCGTCTCTGCGCTGTCGCTGCGGCTTGCGCCGACGGCGTCGAACGCGCCGTAGGTCAGGTGGCCCGAGCTGCCCTCGTACGCATAGCCCTGGCGAAAGGCCGGAATCGCGGGCGTGTAGAGCGTTGTGGGGCAATTCGTGCAGCTGAACGTGTAGTTGAAATTGCTTGCCGCTTGGGTGAAAAAGGGACGTACCTCAGAGTAACGGCGCGCGAAGGCGGTCGGCGCGATGGACTGCTGATCGATCTCTAGGTTGGAATAATCCGGGTGAAAGCTCGCCAGCAACGACGACGTCGCGCTGACCGGCAGCGCGAGGTCCGCGCCGGTGCGCGAAGTGTTACCGCCTACAGCGCCGGGCGCTATCTCCCCCAGCCCGTAAACCTGCAACCGCGGCTTGGGCTTGGCGTGCGCCGTCGCGGTTCCGGCATGAACCCCGCGCAGCGTTCCAGCGAAGACCGGTTCGGCGGCGTTGCGCTGGCCTTGGGCATGCTCCCACACTTGGACGCTGCCGTTAGCGATGGTGCTGCGCTCGAATTGAACCTTCCAGTCGGTGGCACCGCCGCTGCGGATGACGGCGAACGGAATGCGCATCGTTACGGTGTAGCCCGCAGGAGTTCGTCTGGCCGCCGCGGTCCATTCGGGGCTATACGCGCTGTTTTCGCTTGAAGTTTGGTAACGAGCGCCGACCGGCGTGGCCGAAAAAGTGTAAGCGAATCCGTCGCTGCCCTGAGGCCACAGCGCGACCGTAACATGGTCGTCGTTTGGAACGCCGGCGCCGTTGGTCTCCTGAGCCGCGGTCAGCTGCTCCTTTTGGCTGACCACGAAAGCGGCGTCGATGCCGCCGGGGTCTTGAGCGATGTAGACGGTCGCGGGTTCGCCCGGCCGCTGGTAGGTAAAGTCGAAGGCCACCGGAACGCGCGCCGCTTTGCTCCAGGACTCATCGATGGTGCCGGTCATGCTGGGAGCGTTTGGCAACATCGGCAAGGCGACCGTGAAGTCATCCGCGGCTGCCGGCCGGCTGAGACTTAGCACGGCCACGATGGCCGTGGTCGGTGCGATATGGCGCAATGAGTCCGCTCCTTGACGCGCGATTGACAAGACATACCGCGCGATTGGGCGGGAGTTTCAGCCGTCGGCAGCGCGAGACTAGAGCGCGAGGGCGAGCCGAGCCTGGTCGGCGACCTGCTCCATCGCGCCGGCTTCGAACGGCGACTTCAAGCCGGCCGAGCGCGTCAATTCGCGGAAGGGAGCCTCGCCGCCGCGCGCGCACAGGGCGACGTAGTCGGACAGCGCACCGGCATAGTCGTCTTGCGACTTGGCCCAAAGCTGCAGGGCGCAACACGACGCCAACGTGTAGTCGATATAGTAGAGCGGGCTCGTGTAAACGTGCTGCTTGGCCTGCCAGAGACCGCCGGCTGCAGGATAAACCAGATCGCCGTAACGCCGCCACGGCAGATAGCGCTTTTCCATCGCTTGCCACATCGCTTTGCGCTCGTCCGGCGAAGCATGCGGCGAGGCGTAGACCAGGTGCTGGAAGTGGTCTACGGCCACGCCGTAGGGCAAAAAGAGCAGCGCCTCAGCTAGGTGATCGGATTTGTACGCTTGGGCCTGGTCACCGAACAGCCGCTCTATGTACGGCCAGGTCAGATACTCCATGCTCATGGAGTGAATTTCAGCCGATTCCATCGTCGGGGTCAGGTAATCGACGACCGCTTTTGAGCGGCTCTGCCAGGATTGAAAGGCGTGGCCCATCTCGTGGATGAGCACGTCGACATCGTCTTTGGTGCCGTTGAAGTTGGCGAATATGTAAGGGACGCCGAAGGTGGGGAAGGCCGTGCAGAACCCGCCGCCGGCTTTACCAGGCCGGTTTTGCATGTCCAACAGCTGGCGGTCGCGCAACATGCGGTAAAAAACGCCCAAATCCGGGTGCATGCCTGAGAACATATCTTGTGCTTGGCTGAGGATCCAGTCAGCGTCGCCTTGCGGCACGGCGTTGCCGCGCGGGTCGGAGACTGATTCGTCCCAGTACATCGCTTCGGAAACGCCCAGTTTTTCGGCCTTGCGGGCGATGATTTTTTGCGCCAGCGGAACGACCGACCGGACGATCTGCTCGCGATAGCGATCGACGTCATGCTCGTCGTAGTCGACGCGGCGCATGCGCCGATAGCCCAGCGCGATGTAGTTAGCATAGCCGAGTTTTTTCGCCATGGCGTCGCGCAGGTGCACGAGTTCATCGTAGATGCCGTCCAGCGCCGCTTCGTTGCGGCTGAAGAAGCTCCAGCGCGTTCGTTGAGCGCCGTGGCGGACTTCACGGTCGGCATCTTGCTGGTAACGAGCGATGGTTTCCAAGTTTAGGCGCTGGCCGTCGAATGGTAGATCGGCCGAGGCGATCAGCTCCGTATACTTGGCCGCCAATCCGGCTTCGCGTTCGAGATCGCCCTCGATGGCTGGATCGAAGGCGCTGATGTCGCATTGCCACAGCTCGAACGCGTGGCGGCCGATCGTGCCCTCCAACTCTTGGCGCTTTTTGTCAGCGAGCAGCCGCCGCTTCATGGCTGAGTCGAGGGCGATCAGCTTCGGCGAAAGCGCGTCGCAGTATTCGCGCGCAGCCTTGTAAGATGCATTGCGCGTGTCTTGGCTGAAGCGCAGCGTCGTGAGAGCGATCCACGACTCCATGCGGCGGCGCAATTCGTCCCAACGGCGAAAGGCAGCTGCGCGCTGGGTCTGGTCCAAAGC
>JALYUR010000042.1 GCA_030853635.1 Vulcanimicrobiota bacterium
CGGTTCCTGGCGCTCGGTGGAAAGAGATCGTGCGGGCCTAGAGCGTAAAGCACGCGACTTCTATGTGCCGGGCGGCGATGCGCAGACGATCGACAACACGGTCTACCGCTGGGCAGACCTGCGGTGAGCCGCGGACTGCAGGCCGCCGTCGCCTTATTGATAACGGCGGTGGTTTGCACGGTAGCGTGGCGAGCCAGCGCGCCGCCGCCGGCCCGACCGTCACATGCCGCGGTTGGGCCGTCTATGCGGCCCGCGGTGCCGGCTCACCCCGCCGCCTCGCCGAGCGCAACTCCGCGCGCCCTTTCTTCCATGCCGAGCGCCGCGTCGGAAGGTTCTTCACCGAGCCCCGCGTCCCCGAGCTCCTCGCCGAGCGCTGTCAGATCGACGAAGCCGTTGGCCGGCACGAGCCTGCCGGTCGGCGTTCCGTACGCTGCCGCAGCTGATCCGGTGGCGATCAAATCCGTCAAGCTCTCATCCGACACGATCCACGGCGGGGATTCGGTAGCAGGCACGGTCATCACGACCAGCAACGCAGCATCCGTGACCGCACGCGTCGGAACGATTGAAGTGGCCGTGCCGAAAATCGCTCCCGGGACGTTCCACATGGAAGTGCGAGTGCCTCACCTGCCGCTGTTCAACGGTCGGATGAACATCGTCTTCACTGCAATTCGCGCGGACGGCGTTCGGGCGGAGCGCACCGTGCCCATCGAAGTGACCGACTAGCCGCGGCGATGCGCTTGCCGTCTGTGATCGTGTTGGTCGTAGATTCGGGCGGAGTCGGGGCGCTCGACGACGCGGCGCGCTTCGGGGATGCTCCGTCGGTCAACACGATCGGGAACGCTCTAATAGCCGCCGGGCCAGTCGAGCTTGCGCACCTGGAAAGCTTGGGCTTGGGATGGCTGCTGCCGGGTTTTGGCCTGAGAACGCCGCCGACATCACTGGCCTCGTGGGGGCGCTTGAAAGAGGCGAGCAACGGCAAAGACACGATCACCGGCCACTGGGAGATGATGGGCATCGTCATCCGCAATGCATTTCCCACCTATCCGCAGGGCTTTCCGGCCGAAGTCGTCGAGCGCTTCGAGGCGATGATAGGACGCAAGGTGCTCGGCAACAAGCCGGCGTCAGGCACGGCGATCATCGAGGAATTGGGCAGCCGCCACCTCAGCTCCGGTCAGCCGATCCTCTACACGTCGGCGGACTCCGTCTTCCAGCTGGCCGCGCACGAAGACGTCGTGCCGCTGGAGACGTTATGGGCTTGGTGTTCGCAGGCGCGCGAGATGCTCTCGCCCCCGCATCGCGTCAACCGCGTCATCGCCAGGCCCTTCAGCGGGCAGCCGGGTTCATTCGTGAGAACCGCCGGCCGTCGAGACTTTGCAGTCGCGCCGCCGTCGCCGAGCATACTCGATTTGTTGCATGCTGCAAACGTGCCGACGTGCGGTCTGGGAAAAATCCAAGACATCTACTGTTGCCAGGGTATAGCGGCAGGGACCCGAACGGCAAGCAACGCGGAGGGCATAGCCAAAACCAAAGAATGGCTGGATCGGGGCGAAGGCGGTTTTTGTTTCACGAATCTCAACGACTTCGATTCGAAGTACGGACATCGGCGTGATCCCGACGGGTACGCCAAGGCGTTGATCGCACTGGATGTCGGACTGCCGGACCTGCTCAATCGCTTGAGTTCAAGCGATCGTCTGATCATCACCGCCGATCACGGATGCGATCCCACCGCGCCAGGCAGCGACCACACGCGGGAATTCGCGCCGTTGCTTGACTACCGCCCCGGGCAGCCGGGAACTGCGTTGGGGGTGCTGGATTCCTTCGCCCAGGTCGGCCGCCGAGTAATGGAGTCGTTCGGCTTGCCGCCGCCGCAGGCTGTTCTGGAAGTATGAATACTTCGACGGCAACGCTGGCGCACGACAAAACGCGGGCCAAGCACGACGCTTGGCCTAGTCAGGGCCGCCGCGCGACCCGCTCAATCCCTCGCTCCTGGACCATGCTAAAACGCTCTGGCGACGTCGTATCGAGCACGATCCTGCTGGTGGTCTTGGCGCCGCTGTTCGCCGTCACCGCGGTCGCGATCAAAACCGTTTCGCCCGGCCCGGTGTTCTTCTGGCAGGTCCGCGTCGGCAAGGATGGCCGTCATTTCCGGCTATGTAAGTTTCGCACGATGTTCGACGGCGCCCATCTGCTCCACGAGCGCCTGGCAGCCGGCAATGGGGGCGACGGGCCGGTGCTCAAGATCGTCGCCGATCCGCGCATGCATCCGCTCGGCGCATTCCTGCGACGCTCTAGCATCGACGAACTGCCGCAGTTATGGAACGTGCTGCGCGGCGACATGAGCCTGGTCGGTCCGCGGCCCGCGTTGCCGTACGAAGTCGCGACCTACCATCGTGCCTACCTCCGCCGTCTGTGCGCGATGCCCGGCATGACCGGCCTGTGGCAAGTGAGCGGCCGAGCCAATGTGCCGTTCAGGCGGTGGATGGCGATGGACGCATGGTACGTGCGGCACTGGTCGCCAATAGTGGATTTGTGGCTGCTCGTCCGAACGGTGCCGGCCGTTCTTCGCCGAAACGGCGCCTGGTGAGCTTCAAGACCCTTTTACTGCCTCCGGTCATCGACCAAAAGATTGATCCGACTCCGCTGACCGCTTTGCCCGCGCTCGGCTTTGCGGCGCTGGTGGTCGGTGCGGGTTACCTTGCGGCGCGCCGCAACGCCTGGGCGCTGGCGTTGCTGGTGGCGGCGGTGCCGTTTGCGGCGTACCGCGATCTGGCCGCGACGACGGTGACCACCGAGAAGGCGGTTCTGCTCGGAGTGGTTGCCGGACTTGCGCTGTCCGGAGCTATGCGCGCGGGGGTGCCCGCGCCCGCGCGGCGCATTTTGCTGGCGGGCTTATTGGTGCTGTTGGCGATCACGCTGTCGTCCGTACATGCTGCGTACCGGATGCCGGTGCTGCGCGAAACGCTCAAGCAAGTCGAATATCTGGCGTTGTTTTGGACCGCCATGAGCCTTATGCTGCTGGCGCGGGATGCGGTCGGCAAATTTCAAATTGCCGTCGTTGTGAGCGTCCTCGTCGTCTGCGCATCCGCATTCGTGCAGTCTATCGTCGGCGGTGCGCCGTCTGGTATTTGGATAAACAACCATATCGTGCCACGCGTCGCCGGAGTGCTCGAAGGGCCGAATCAGCTGGCCGGTTACCTAGAGGTAGGTTTGCCGCTGCTGTGGCTGTCGCCGATGCTTTGCCTGCCGCGCTGGACGAAGCTGCGCTTCGTTGCCGTGATGCTCGGTATGGCAGTGCTCGTGCTGACGCAATCCCGGACGGGCATTGGTTTCGCGTTCTTGGGCTATGCCGCATTATGGCTTATCGATCGCCCGGCCGCGCGGGTGGCGCTATGGCCGGTCCTCGCTGGTGCGGTGGCCGGGAGCATTATCGTTGCTGCCTGGTATGTCGTATCGGCGCACGCCGGTTCCCTGGGGATGAAGAGCATGTTCGAAGATGCGGTACGCCAGAATCCCGGCAGCGTGGGGACGCGCGGCCAACTGTGGCCTGCAGCAGTAGCTTTGTTCCGCCGCTCGGCGCTAACGGGCGTCGGTGCTGGCAACTACGAGCTGCTGCTATCCACGGTAGGGCTGCACGGCATTCGCACGCACGCCAACAGTCTATGGCTGCAAACGCTCGCGGAGCAAGGACTGGTCGGTTTTGCGGCGCTGGTCGTTTTCGCGGTCGTTGCGCTAAGGGAGACATTCCGCGCTTGCGGACGTTCGTGGCTGGCGCGCGCCGCTTTTATCGCGACGCTATCTCTTTTTCTTCATCAGATCGTCGACGATCTGTTCTTTTTTCCCAAGGTGGCCGAGCTGTGGTGGCTGCTTATGGGCGCGACCGCCGTACATGTCTGGCAAACGCAGTCCGTTACTGAAGCTAGCGGAAAAAAATGGGCAGGACAGCACTTGGAGCACAGCTATTCCGGCGTCGCTAAGCTCGTGACGACGCACACGGGAAGCGGTCCTGCCGCCTAATCAACTCGGCGGTCTGCTCAGTGCATTGTTCGCGGCAACGTGGCTGGGGACGTTGTGGTTCGCCGCCCCCA
>JALYUR010000072.1 GCA_030853635.1 Vulcanimicrobiota bacterium
CCTATGGAGTTCAAAGACGGCGCCCACCGACCTGACGAGCCTTATTCGTCCAAGGACCTGGCGACATGCGCGCGTTGGCTCGGCTACTCCGGTTGCGCCCACGCGGAGCGGGCCGTCGAGTTAGCGGTTGAAAGGCGTTTGGATCTTTTCGCGATCCTCGTAGCTTGGGAGACTCGGTTGTTCGGCACGCGCGAGCGGCAACTCCGGATCGACCAAATCCATGACCTGGACGAGTTCGACGGCATCCTCGAGGAACTCGACATCTTAGACGCTGCGCACCGGCGCTAAGCGTCAGAGCGAACCAGTATACGCTTTCACAAGGTTAAACCGTCATCCGGCGGTTATCGGGAGCAAAAAGCCAAAGCCGATTAGCGGTGCCTGTGCCCGGCGCTTACATGGGGGCGCTCGGCGGGTCAACCAGCAGAATTACATCCGGCATCGCCGCGCGGGCAGGCCGCCGGCCTTAGCGGCGCATAAGGCCTCCCAGCGCGGAGGTATCGATGTGAACAAGTTTTTCCTACGGGCGATCGCCTGCATCGCCTGTCTGGCGGCTGTATGGCCCGCCGCCGCGGCGGCGCGCCGGATCACGCTCGGCGACTTGGCGCGTCTCAACGACGTCAGAGATCCGCAGTTCTCACCGGATGGCAGATCGATCGCTTTTGTCGTCGTGCGGCCGAACTTCCGCACCGCGCGCTACGACACGCAGCTGGTCGCGGTAGACCTAGCGATGCGCCGCCAGCGGGTCCTGCAGTCGAAGCTGGGCGATATTTCGTTCGCGCGCTGGTCATCCGACGGAAAACGGATCGCTTTCATCGCGGATGTGGACGCAAGCGGCGACAAGGCCGCCCAGGTATTCGTCATGCCGGCCGCCGGCGGCAAAGCGCACCAGATCACGCACGCGCCCAACGACGTCGAGCAGATCGCGTGGCGGCCGCGCGCGCAAGAGCTCGCGTACGTCACGGCGGACGAGGCCAAGAACAAAGAGGCGGTGCGCAATCACGATGACGCCTTCGTCGTAGGGGACAACGACTACCGGGCCCTGAGTGCTCCGACACCCCTGCACCTGTGGATGGTATCCGCGGACGGGCGGCACAACCGCCGGCTTACCTCCGGGGCGCACGGGCTGACGAGCATGGATCCGCCGTACACGCTCGCGTCGCCGATCTCGTGGTCACCGGACGGGAGCACAATCATCTTTGCGCGCTTGCCCGGAGCATATCAGGATGAAGCGCTCGATCAGGACGTTCGACTGGTGGACGCCGCATCGGGGGCGGTGCGCAAGCCGATTTCCGGCAAATACCAGATGATGCCGGCCTTCTCGCCCGACGGCAGCCGGCTGAGCTACGCCTACCCTAAAGACGGCGACTACAACCAAGTCGGAGAGATCCACGTCGCGCCCGCGGCGGGCGGCCGTGGCACGGTTGTGACCCGAGCTTTGGATCGCAACGTCTTGCTCGCGCAGTGGATGCCGGACGGTGCGCTGTTGATCGGCGCCGACGACGGCACCAAGACGGCGTTATGGCGTCAGCCGCTCGGCGCTGCTGCCCGGCGCCTGGATACCGGCGAGGCGAACTGGACGTCGGCGACCGTATCAAGCCGCGGCGCGGTCGCCTTTAGCGGCACCTCTGCGCGCCGGCCGCCGGAGCTTTTCTACATGCGCTCGGCCGGGGCGCGGCCCGAGCGGTTGACGAACGTCAATAGTTACGTCGCGTCTTTGGATCTGGGGACCAGCACGACGATCGAGTGGCAAGGGCCGGACGGCTTCCGAGAAGACGGCGTGCTGACGTATCCGCCCGGCTACGCGGCTGGCAGAAAGTACCCGCTGGTGCTGCTCGTCCACGGCGGGCCGATCGCGAATTCAAACACCGGTTTCAACGAGCTGACTCAGCTGCTTGGCGCTCAAGGGTACCTCGTCTTCGAGCCTAACTACCGCGGCAGCGATAACGCCGGCAACGCGTTCGAGCGAGCGATCGCAGGCGACGCGGGAGATGGCCCCGGGCGCGACGTCATGTCGGGCGTGGCAGCGGTCGAAAAGACCGGCGTTGTCGACGTTTCGCGGATCGCGGTATCCGGTTGGTCGTACGGCGGGTTCATGACGTCCTGGCTCATCGGCCATTATCATATTTGGAAGGCCGACGTTTCCGGGGCGGCTGTCAACGACTGGCAGGATGATTATGCATTGGCCGACGACCGGGTGTCCGATCGGCTCCAGCTGGGAAGTAGCCCCTGGACGCCTGACCAAGCCGAACGATGGCGCCGGCAGTCGCCGATCACTTACGCCGCGCAGATCACGACCCCGACGCTGATCATGTGCGATACGGGGGACGTGCGCGTCCCTATTCCGGAATCTTACAAGATGTTCTTAGCGCTACGCGATCTGCACGTGCCGGTCGAGTTCGTGGCCTACCCGGTGAGCGGTCATCTGCCGGCCGACCCGGTGCGCAATGCTGACATCGACCGGCGCTGGGTGCGCTGGCTACACAAGTATCTGCATTGACGGTGTGCGCTTTATTCGGTGAATGCGAACAGCGCCGAAGCGGTCAGATCTGCCGTGCCGTTTGGTCCCACGATCGCCGGGTTAGCTGCGTTGCTGAACGGGGGCCCCGCTTCCACGAGCGGATAATCGGCGCCTAAAGCCAGCGCGCAGTAAGCCGATCCCACGCTTAGCGTGCCGGACGAGAGCGTGGCGCTCGGCCCGGTCTGCTCCAAGCTTGCGGCCTGCGCTCCGATCGCGGTGCATGGCGGTGCGCCGGCCGAGCTGTTATCGGCATAAACGGCAACAAGCGCTTCGGTCATGCCGGGCGCGAAAGTGACAAAGCTCGTGCCGCCTCCGGCACCGTCTGATGTGAACGTCAGCGCCACCGGCCCCAACACTTTGGGGTTGGGCGGCAGCGTGGCGCTGGCGCTGTAAGGAATGGTGCTGCCGTTGACGGGCACCGCCAGCGACAGCATGTACAGTCCGCTGAGCGGCGGCGGAAAGAGCGGGCTTCCGCCGCTAGACGGCAACAAGAAACCGGTGCTGTAGCCGATGCCGTTGCCGTTGGCAGCGTACGTGGGGGGCAAACCGAGCACCCCGTTGCTCTGCGGCGCCTGTCCGTACGAGTACAAGTTGCCGGTCGTATAGCTCGTGCCGCCGGGGGCGGTCAGCGTGGCGCTTCCGCTGTCGGGAAACGCCGAGTGCCCGCTCGGGTTTCGTAGCGTTGCTACGCTGTTGAGATACTGGCCCGGAATCGAGGAGCCCGTCGCAACAAGGGTCAGCGCGCCGGCCGCGTCGTTTAGCGTCCCGACCGCAAAGCCCAGCGTCGCCTTAGTCGGCGCGTATTGGACGTTGCCGATGCTCGTGCTGGTCGTGCACGATGTGGCCCCAAACGCAGCCATGGCTGCGCAAAGCGCTCCCGCGCGTAGTCGTAATGGCCGTTTTACAAGCATCCGGCTAGTACTTCTTGCTCACGAAGAACGTGAACACTCGCGGTTGCCCAAACGGTTCGTTTTCGTAGGGCAGCGGTCCGTAATTGCTCTGATACGGCTCCAAGCCGAAGTTTGTATTGCTCCCGGAGCCAGGTCCGTAAGCGCCGAAACCGTTGTTGACGTAGTATTGGTTATTTGCGACGCAGGGCGGCACGACGCATGTCGACGCCGTGTAGTTGCCCAGCAGATTCATGACCCGGACGCCCGCCATCAGGCTGCGATTGGGCTTGCCGAATTCTTTGGATATCGTCAGATTGACCGTGGCCACCGGCAATCCGTGCAGCGTGCCCGGATCGTCGCCTTCGGATGTCCCACGCGAGCCGATGATGTTGGGGCTCTGGATTGTTCCCGGATCGTTCGGATCGGTGAAATAATACGCTTGCGACGGCGTCGACGCCAGATCGGTGTTCAACACCTGCACAGGCTGGTTCGTATTGGGATCGAATATGAACGTTTTCTTTCCCACCCCGTAACGATAACCGGATTCGTACGGAACGGTCAGCGATGCGTGGAAACCGTTGCGCCAGCTGTAGTCTAAGTTGAGCGTGCCGGTGATCGGCGCCAGGTACGAAACGTGGAAGAAATGGCCGGCCGCCACTGCTGCGTCGTTCACCGTCGGGAAAAAATCGCTGTCGTAGTTCGCCAATGTGTTGTCGTATGTGAAGTTGAGGAATCCCGAAAGGCCGAGGGCGGCCTGGCGCTGCAGATCGAACTCGACGCCGGTGTTTGAGTTGATGCCCGCGTTAGTCGCACGCGACGCGCCGAATACCGGCTTGCCGGAAGCCAGCGTGAACAAAAGCGGCGCACTGTAGACGACGTAATCAGTTCCTTTGCGGTAGTACGGGCTGACCTTCAGTTCTAAACCCCGGCCGAAATCGTGCTCGATAGAAAAATCGAAATTTACGGCCCGCTCTGGGCGCACCGGTGCGTACTGCAGGAAGTTATTGGTGTTCTGGTCGACGATGATTTGCTGATATAGGTTGTTGATGTTGTTGGTTGCCGCCAAGCTGGGATCGACGAGCCCGTCGGGCCCTATGACATGACCCGGGTAGCCGGCCAGCGGCTGAAAGCAGCCATTGGCAACCGTGCAGTTGGCAAGCGCGGGATCGACGCGATAGGAGCCCTGCACGCCCTGCTCGGGTTCGAATTCGATGTTCTTACCAAAAGAAAAGCGCAAGACGTCGCGAGCGCCCGCTTTGTAGGTCAGGGCCAGCCGCGGGCTGATCTGCGCCGGCCGAGTGACGTCGGTGCCGATCGCCGCGCCGGGTATAGTGGCATAGTTGCCGTTTGCATCGAGGAAATAAGTCATATCCTGCTGCGCGATGTCGGACGGCAGCTCGTAGATCTGCTGGTCAAAGCGCAGTCCGGCGTCGACCGTGAAACGATCGTTTGGTTGATACAAGTCCTTGATGTAGAAATTGAAGCGATGGACCGGGTCGTCGGTGTAGTAATAGTCGCTGGCATAGCTCCTCATCGGGGCATGGGCGGCGTCCGTTGCTAAGGGCGTAAGCCCATTGGCCACTAAAGTGGGATTGAGCGCCGCATTGAGCGGCGCGATGTAGCAGCCGCCGTTGAGGCTGCCGAGGTTGTTGCCGTTTACGTCCATGACGCTGAGGCCGCTGACCTGGCTGCATCCGGTCGCCTCTAGCGGCTCGTAGAATGGCTCGAGACTGGGCGTGCCGCCGTAATTCAGCGAGGTGTAGAACGTGTAATCGCTGCCGATGCCGACTTCGTGCTTGCTGCTGAGCTGATTGTTGTAATCGAACCCGAGGCCACTGCCGGTCGTCTGCAGGTCGGAGTAAAGGTCCGTGAACGATCCCGCATTGTAAGGGTAGCGGAAGTTCAGGTTTTCGAACGTCTTGAATAGCCGGACCTCAGCGAAGCTCGAAGAGCTGAGCTGCCGTTTGAAATTCAGCTTTTCAATGCCCGTGTTGAAGACCTGATTGTCGACAAAGCCGATGTTTTGACGTAGGCCGGCCTGGCCGGGGTACAACGTCGTATAATCGCTGAGAAAGAACGGGTTGCCGTTTGCATCGAGCAGCGCGTTACCGTTGGCATCGGTGACTTCAGAGCCGAGCTGGACGTTGCCGTTGTTGGTGGCGTAAGGCGATTCGTTGCGGTTGACGTTTTGGCCGAAGCCGATGTACGCGGCCGTGATGTCGGTCAAGAACTGCAGCTCGTCCGAGTTCTCCTTGCCGAAATGGTAGTATAAGTTGACGACGTCGTCGTCGGTGACGCTGAAATCGGTGTAGCCCAAGATAAGCGGGAAGAACGACCTGTTGTCGCCGTAGCCGGCGCCGTCTCGCTGACCTCCGAACGACAAGAAGTAGCTGAACCGGTTGGACGGCGTGGCGTTGCCGTAATCGAACGAAAGCTCGTGCCCGAACACGGGTGTGAACACTCGTATCGTGGCCTGTCCGGACCCGGGATAGGCTCCGCGCTGAAGCACCTGGTTGATGACCCCCGAGTTCGTGTTCCCGTTGCTGACGTCGTAGCCGCCGGTGGAGAGCTGGATGCTGCGCACGCCGTTCATGCTCAAGCCGTTGAGGAACTGGCCGGTCACGACGTCGGTATTGTCAACGCCCTCGTATTCGTAGCCGACATCGTTGGCTTCACCGGCTCGGACTATCGGGTAGCCGCCGTTGTCCGTCGTTATGCCCGGCAAGGCGTTTAACGCTTGGAAACCGTTTGGATCCTGCGGCGTGCCGTTAATGTTTTCGATAGTCGATCGATTGATCGTGTAGGTGTCAGCGGTCGTTGAGGGCTGCACGAGCGAGGCCGCGCCGCGAACCGAGATCTTGCCGAGCGTCTTCACCTCCGAGGTAAGGCGCTCATCGACGCGGACGTTCTGGTCCTGCGCGACCGTGACGCCGTTGATCGTCGCGGTTTCGTAGGCTGTTCTTGCGAAAGTCACGCGGTAAGTGTCGACGGGCAATCCGTTGATGGCGTAGTATCCGTTTTGCGCCGTGACTGTGCTACGCGCCGCAGACGGAGCAACCGCCGTAACTCTGACGCCGCCCAGCGGAACGCCGCCGGGGTCACGCACCACGCCTTGGATGGCGCCGGTCGTGCCGGCTAAGGCCGGCGACATCGACGCGAACATAAACAGACCAGCAAACGCTGATAAAGCGGCGCGTCGAACGTAAATTAGCATAGCGGTGCCTCCCAAACGCTCACCTGATTCTGCCGGGTTGCCAAGAAACTCTTTTGACTGTCAAGGGCCCCGGGCAGGTAGAGCCCAAACTAAAGCACTCGTCGTGATATCGATCGATGACGAACTGCACATCCCGGGGATCGGCTTGTGGATGGATGCGCGCCGCCCACGCGCGCTGTGCTTCATCAGCCACGCGCACAGCGACCACATCGCAGCCCACCGGCGGACGATAGCGACTAAAGCGACCGCTGCGCTGTGCCGCAAACGGCTTAAGCACCGCCGGGCCAGCGACTATGAGATCCGCGACTTCGGCGAGAGCTTCGGGTGCGGCGACTCGACCGTCACTCTTTTCCCGGCCGGGCACGTGCTGGGGTCATCGCAAATCGTCGTCCGCAGCGGCGAATCGACGACCGCGTACACCGGCGATTTCAAGTTGCGTGGCGGGCGGACCCACGAGCTTTGCCAAGTGCCGCGTTGCGATACTTTGATCATGGAATGCACTTACGGCCGGCCGCACTACCGGTTCCCGCAGCGAGCAGCCGTCGAAGCCGAACTGATCGCCCGCTGTTCGGCGGCTCTCGATCAAAAGATCACGCCGGTCGTGTACGCTTATGCGTTGGGCAAAGCGCAAGAAGTGATCGCGGCGCTTAGCGAAGCTGGGTTTAAAGTCGCGGCTGTCACTGAGGTCGCCGATGTCTGCGAGGTCTACGAGTCGCTTGGAGTGCACCTAGGCTCCTACGCGAGATACGACGCCCGCGCCGACGGCCGCTTTGTCGTCGTCGCTCCGCCGGCTGCCCGCCGCTCGGCCGAAGTCGATCATTTGATTCCGCGCTACGAGATCGCCGTGACAGGCTGGGCGGTCGACCGCGCCATGCGCTCGCGGCTCGGCGTCGATTGCGCCTTGGCATGGTCAGACCACGCCGACTTTGATGACTTGATCAGCTACGTCCGTCAAGCCGCTCCGAAGCGGGTCTTTTGCCTGCACGGATTTCCTGATTTCGTAGGCTATTTGAAGCGCGCCGGCATCCGGGCCGAATGGCTAGCCCCATCACGGCAGCTGCAACTTTTCCGTTGATTCAAACAAAAGCCGCCGAGCTGCGCTCGACGGCTTTCAAAAACCCATTAGCCCGCATAGCGGGTCTAGCTAGGTGTTGTTCCTGACATCCTTCTTTGTCTTGTCCCAGTCCGCTCCAAGGTTGTGGCCACCTTCTTTTACGGTCGACTCAACCTTTTCGCTGGCCGTCATATCCTTGCCGGCGACATCGCGCTTGGCGCGCTCTCCGTCGGCCTGCGATTTATGCTTAGCCTGGTCGACGCTGTCTTTGACGTTGTCAACCGCTTTATTGAAGTCATTCTTGAGATCGCTCATGAACCTGATGGCCTCCTCCGAGCAAGCTGGTTGCTCTGCCTAACCTATCCCCCGAACAGCCTGGCTTCAAACAAGCGAGCAAACGCGTGCGCCAAGTGCGCGACCTGTTGAAACACCCGCTTCGTCCCACGGCGGAACTAGCCGCGCTTTGGGCGTCCGAACCGTCCCGTCAACTGAGCGTATGCTAGCTCGTGTCGGTGCAGAAGCGGTTCTAGTTGGGGACCGGTCATGGAGGTGTTCGCCCCCGGCAGCCGCCTGACGTTAAGCGCGTACAGGGTGAAGACGTAATGGTGAGGGGCATCGCCGGGCGGCGGGCAGGGGCCGCCGTAGCCCTTCGTTTCAAAGCTGCTCGTCGCTTGGGCGCCTGAGCGGTGTCGGCTGGGCTCTCCGGCGCCTCGTGCAAGCGCGCGGACGTTCGGCGGAATGTCGTACATGACCCAATGCCACCAGCCGGCGCCGTGGCGGGCATCCGGGTCGTACACCGTTAAGGCGAAGCTTTTGGTTTCAATCGGAGCGCCCGACCAGCGGATCTCCGGCGACAGGTTCTGGCCGATGCAGCCGTAACGGTCGTACGAAAAGCGCAACGGGATTGCATGACCGCTGCTGAAATCGTCGCTGCGCACGCGCAACGGTGTGGCCGCGAGCGAAGCCTGAGTAAGTACTAGGAAAGCGGCAACGGTCGCCAAGACGCCAAATCGCATAACGCTTGAACCCCCGGTCGGGCGGCTGCTTCGCGCCGCCCAAACCGCGGCCTGCAATTAGCCCCCTCAGAGGCAAAGACTTGAAGAAAATAGCGGTAACGGGTGCGACCGGTTTCGTCGGCCGTGCGGTCGTCGAAGCGCTGCGTAGCCGCGGCGATGAAGTCACGGCGCTCGTGCGCGATCCGGCAGGCGCGCGTTTCGGCGCGGGCGTGGCCGTCAAAGCCTACGATGTAATGTCCGGACTCCAAGCGCCTGAGCTGTTTGAGGGATTGGATGCCGTCATTCATCTCGCGGGTGAACCAGTTGCGGGGCGCTGGACGCATGCCAAAAAGCGCGCGATCTGGGACTCACGCGTCCTGGGAACCCGCAACCTCGTCCGCTCGATGTTGGGGGCGCGCACGCCGCCGCGCGCTTTCGTGGCCGCCTCCGCGGTCGGCTACTACGGATCGCGGGGCGACGAGCCGCTGGAAGAATCAGCGGCTCCGGGGCACGACTTCTTGGCTGACGTTTGCGTCGAATGGGAACGGGACATCGCCCGCGCCGGCCAAGCCGGTATGCGAGCGGTCTGGCTACGCCAAGGCATTGTGTTGGGGCATGGTGGCGGCGCTCTGGCAGCGATGCTGCCGCCGTATCGCGCTGGCGTCGGCGGCCCGCTTGGAAACGGCAAGCAATTCGTACCTTGGATACACCTCGCCGACGACGTCGCCATGTTCTTGTTCGCGGTTGACCACGATGCGCTTTGGGGGCCGCTAAATGCGGTCAGCCCGGACTATGCGACTTCGGCGCGCTTCGCGTACGCTCTCGGCCACGCCCTGCGCCGGCCGGCGCTCTTGCCCGCGCCCGCAATCGCCTTGAGGCTGATGCTCGGTCAGTTCGCGTCGTCCGTGCTGGCGAGTCAATTGGTGATACCAGCCCGCGCTGAAGACGCCGGCTTTACCTTTGGGCAGCCGTCTCTGGAAGAGGCCTTGCTCGCTATATTAGATCCTGGATCCGGCCGCGGGCCTGCTACATCCGTTTATCGCGCATCGCAGCGGGTGGCAGCGCCTCTAAGCCGGGTATTCGCCTTCTTTTCCGATGCCGCCAATCTACAAAAGCTCACGCCCCAGACGCTGGACTTTCGGATCGAGACGCCGATCCCGATCGAGATGGGCAGGGGCGCCACGATCGCCTACAGTCTGCGCATAAACGGATTCCGGGTGAAGTGGAAGACTCTAATCGCGCGCTGGCAGCCCCAAACATCCTTCGTCGACTTTGCGCTGCGCGGGCCGTACTCGCTGTGGCGGCACACTCACGCCTTTACCGAGGTGGAGGGTGGGGTCGTCATCGGGGATCGGGTGGATTACGCTCTACCGGCTCCGCCGCTGGGGAACATCGCTCTGCCATGGGTGCGCGCGAGCATCGACCGAATTTTTGAGTATCGGCGTCAACGCATCGACCAGTTTTTCGGGGCGTCTAGCCGATCTTGACGCCCCAGCCCTGAAACGGGCCGCCGCTGGCAGGCGGCTTGATCATGGTGGACAGGTTAGAGATTAGGATAGGCACGGTCATGATATTTCGATTGCTCCTCCGGCTTGAGCCGGTATTTGATCATATGTTGTACACTTATTATAACGGCTCGGCTGCTGGAAGTTTCCACTTGCGTTCGACTTTTCTCGCACGCAAGGCAGCGCCTAGCTCGCGACCGAAAGCGTCGCGGCCTTTACTTACCTCCGTTGTGTGATATGTAAAGCGTGCGCAACGGCGGTCGCAGTGTTGGGCCGCGCCTGCGGGCCGGTGAAAGAAGCTGACAGACGCATGACGGCTGGTGATCTCAGGATAAGGCTCGACGCCCACGAGCGGGGCGCCCAAACGCTAGACTTGATGGAAAAGCTAGGCTTTTCGCTCGATTTCGTCGCCGGCAGCGTGCTTTCGGTTTCCGAAGTGACGGTGGCGCAGACGGCGATGCTATGGCAGGGCATGCCCAACAAACATGACCGCAAGCGCACCCGCCAGCTCTTCGACGCGCTCAGCGATGTCGGCTTGCTGCACGCGCTAGACGCTCAGGGCGAAACCTGGCACCCCTCGCTCTGAGCGCTCAGCCGCGCTTTTTGACCGGTGTCTTGGGCGATCTATGCTTGGCCGACGCGGCGGCGGCCTCAGCGATGACGATGGCATCCGAAGCGGCGTTTTTCACACCTCCCTCTAAGTCGTTGCGCTCTACTTGGCGCAATACCGCGATGGCGTGCGGCGAGCCCAGGGTGCCGAGGCCGCCGACGGCTGCGCCGCGCGCTCGGAAGTACGGATCGTGCAAAGCTATGCTCTCAAGCAGCGGCATCAGCGCGTGCGAGTGTTTGCGCCCTAGTTTCGCCAACGCGCCGATCGCCGCCGGCCGCGCTGCTTCCGGGGCCCCGTAACGGGCCCAAGCCTCGAGCAGCGGTATGGCTCGCCGGTCGCCGAGCGCGCCTAATCCGGTGATGGCACCGCGGGCGATGACCGCGGCGTACGAAGGGCGACGAAGTGCCGCCACGAGCGCGTCATAACTGCCGGGCGCTTTAGCCGCGCCAAGACCTTGATAAGCCGCGCCTGCTGTCCAGGCGTCCGTGGAAGCCGCGGCTTCGCGCAGGGCGGCGATCAACGCCGTATCGTCTGCGTGAGCGAGCGCACCCACGGCCTGACCGGCGGCGATGCGAACCCGCGGGTCGGCATCGCGCAGTGCCAGACCGATCGTCCGAGCATCGTCTAAAGCGGCGGCCGCATCGAGCGCATTGACCCGCACGCCGTAAAAGGGATCGTGCAAGATTGATGCGCGTACCGCTGCCCGAGCGAGGACCTTGTCCTTGGCGCTCGCACCGCCCAGCTGATCGAGGGCCCACAAGCGGTCCGGCACTGAGGGTGCATGCGCCGCTTGATAAGCGAGTTCGGC
>JALYUR010000009.1 GCA_030853635.1 Vulcanimicrobiota bacterium
GCTAAGGCGTTTGCGGCCGAGCGCGCGGTCCGAGCGACACAGTACCGCGTCGGCTGGTTGCCGTGATCTGCGGTCCACCGCCGCCGACGGTCAACGACAACGCATGCTGCGACACGAAGCGAACGCCGGCTCCGACCGCCGGCATCGAGTTGATCACGCTGTTCAACTCGCTCTCGGCGTCGACATCGGCGCGCGCATCCGGCGGCAACCCCAGCCGCACGTTACCCGAGCCGGATCGAAAGTGATACGCTCCCATCCCGATCCGGCCGAAATCCCAATCGATGTCCCCGCTCTGCGTACGCACGTCAGCTCGCCCCACATCGCAGGAGCGCGCGACGATGTTGCCCGCTGCCGTCTCCACGTGCACGTTACCCCCGACTGCGATCAGGTTAACCGCGCCATCCAACGTGCGCACTACTCCGTGCCCGAATACATTGCGCAACAGCACGTCGCCGCCATTGCTTGCGATCACGTACGCGCCGCGCATCCGCTCCATTATCACGCTGCCGCTCCCCGCATTGACGAACACCGTGCGCACGCCGCGCGGCAACCAGACCGCCATGTCGCCGCCTGGATTGACGATCGTCACCCCGTCGGCGCCGCCGTGCACATTTGGGATCGAGAAAACGCGCGCCGGCAACCGCAAGCTCTGCCAGCCGGTGCCGGTCAGCCGCCGGCGACGTGCCCGCGGTAAGGTGACGCGCCCGTCTGCCGGCCGCGTAATGAAGCGCGACAGAGTGGCCGCGTCGGAATCCAAGCGCACGACGTCTCCGTCGCTCGACTGGATCGTGATCGTGCCGGCGCTCGAACGAATCGTTACGAGGGATGACGGCCCGATCTTCACCGTCTGCGTCGCGCGCGCCGGCAGACGAACGCCGCCGACCAGCCCCGCGAGGAGCGCAACGGTCAACGCAATCGCGCGGGTTCGTTCTCGCAGCAAGGCCGTCTCTTTCCCGCCTCTTTAGTCAGACTTGCCTACAGCGTAGTCGTAAGCCGGCGCAGGCGCATGAGCCGCAAGTGAGCCCAAAATGAACGCCCGATGAGAGCGGCACCCACCCGCCGCCCAGATACGCCGGCGCGCCCAGCCCGACGGCCGAGCGGTTCTCACCTCGCCTTTAACTCGACGACGAACGTAGCGCCGGAAACGCCGTCGCTTAGCGCCCGCACGGTACCACCGTGCACTTTGACGATGCTGCGGACGACCGCCAGCCCCAGGCCCGTGCCCTCTACCAAACGCGAGCGCGCCGGATCGGCTCGATAGAAGCGATCGAACACGTGCCCCAGCGCGTCGGCTGCGATCCCTGGGCCGGTGTCGCGCACCTCCAGGCGCGCAACGCCGTTGTCGCAGCGCAGCCCAATGGTCACGCCGCCCGACGACGTGAACTTCACCGCGTTCTCGCTGAGATTGACCACCAGTTGGCGCAACAGCCCGGCGTCTCCCAACACGACCGGGTCATCGCTGCACTCGGTCTGCAGCGTCAGCCCTTTGCCTTGCGCCGCGCGACGTAACGAAGCCGCCACTTCTTCCACGATTGGCCGCAACCGGACCGGCTCCATCGCAAGCGGCGCGCCGCCCTCCGCCTTGGCCAACGTCAGCATCGCGTTGATCACTGCGGCCATCGTCGCGCTCTCGGAACGAATTGCTTCCAGCGCCTCGGCGCGCAAAGCTTCGTCGCGGCCGGCCCAGCGGCTGAGCATCTGAGCGTTTGCGTTGATGACCGTCAGCGGCGTCTTCAGCTCGTGCGACGCATCGGCGATGAACCGCCGCTCGCGCGCAAAAGCGCTTTCGAGCCGGCCCATCATCTCGTCGAAGTGCGCGGCCAGCGTGCCCAGCTCGTCGCGCCGATCTTTCCAATTCAAGCGCTTGCCCAGGTCGCCGTCGCCGATCTCGCCCACCGCGCGCGCGATGTCGTTGATGGGTCCGATCGCCGTGCGCGCAAGCCAGGCCGTCGCCGCCGCGATGAACGCCATCGCCAAGAGTAAAGTCACGACCAAAAACGCGCTGAAGGCTTCGCGCGTCTCCTCCACCGACGCAAGCGAATCGGCGACGTAGACGGTCGCCAGCGCCACGCCGTCTTGGCGCAGAACTTGCCAGTGAGCCAAGACCGGCGCGCTGCCGATGTCCGCTTGGCCCCAATTAGCGTCGCCGGCTCCAAAACTGCGCGGCGGCCGCCACAGCCGGTAGCCCGAGCGCGGCACGTCGGCGCTGCCCAGATTCGAACTCTTGGCGATGACGTAACCGCGCACGTTGTACAGCTCGACGAAAAGCCCCGGACCGGCGAAGTGGTCAACGGCGTCGGCTTCCGCAAAGCGCGTCATCAGCGAAACGGGCCCGAAGGGGCCATGCCCGACCGCGTTAGCATACTCGTCGATCTGGGCACCGACGCTGGCCACGCGCGCAGCTGCCGACGACAGCAGGACGTGCTGGACGCCCAAGTCGACGGCGAATGCAAAGCCAATCAGAATCAACATGAGCGCGCCGCCGTACCAGACGGTGATGCGCCAGCGCATGCTCGCAAAAAATTGCCGGTTCATATTGAGCCGGTTCGTACTGGCCGGTTCATAGGCGGCGCGCTAAACGCGCAATGCGTAACCGACTCCGCGAGTCGTCTGAATCAGTTTGCGCTCGGCGTTGTCATCGATTTTGTTGCGCAGGTAGCGGATGTAGACGTCGATCAAATTCGAGCCGCCCAAAAAATCCGACCCCCACACGCTGTTGAATATCTCATCGCGCGTATGCACCTTGTTGGGGTACATCAGCAAGAATTCGAGCAGCGAAAACTCCTTGGCCGTCAACTCGATCGAGGTCCCGCCGCGTTTCACTTCGTGAGTGTCGCGGTTGAGTTCGAGATCGTCGGCCGTCAATATGCGCAGTGACGGTTCGTGCGAGCGCAGCTGCACGTGGATGCGCGCGATCAGCTCTTCGATCGAAAAGGGCTTGGTCAGGTAGTCGTTGGCGCCGGTCTCAAGCCCGGTGACGCGATCGGGCACCGCATCTTTGGCAGTGAGCATGATGATCGGGACCGCTGAGTGACGGCGAACGCGCCGGCAGACTTCCAGGCCGTCGATGCGCGGCAGCAGCAGGTCCAAGATGATGAGGTCCGGGCCTTTGAGCGCGCGTTCGATGGCCGCGGCTCCGTCGCCGCACACTTCGACGTCGAAGCCCTCGTGCTCCAATTCAAGACGGAGCACGCGCGCGATCTTCTCGTCGTCCTCGACGATCAAGATCTTCTGCTTCTTAGCGGTTTGACCGCTCGTCTGCGCTTCCATCGACGCCTCTTTCTACGACGTCAAACGCTCGAAAGCATGGCCGGATGAAACTTGGGTTAGAATGGCCGGCGAGGCGCGGCGGCAAACGCATGGCGGGCGTACCATTCGAGCCCGCAGGAGGACAAAGCGTGCGGCTCTTTGCGGCTTTTGACCTTGACGACTCAGCACGCGGTTTGGCGGTCGAACTTAGCGCGCGGCTGCAGGCGACCGGTTTCGTCGCGCGGTTCGAGCGCCCGGAAAAGCTTCACTTGACCGTCGCTTTCTTGGGCCACGTCACGGCGGATCGCTATGCTGACGTGGTCGCCGCACTGCAAACAGCAGCTGCGCGCTCCAGGGCGTTCCGCCTGACGCTGGACAGTATCGGCGCCTTCCCGAACGTGCGCCATCCGAGGGTCGTGTGGGTGGGCTCGTCGTCGCCGGCAGCCGAATACACGAGCTGCGCCCAAGCGGTGCGCGCAGAGCTGGGCCGCCTCGGCTGGACGTTTGACCAAGAACCGACGGCGCACGTGACAATAGCGCGCGCAAAGAACCACTCGCAAAGTGTTCCGCAAGTCATGATGCCTGCGCCGGTCAGCCTGGAGCTGCGCGAACTGCGCTTGTACGAATCGCTGGCCGCCGGCCCCACGACTCGCTACGAACTGCGGGAATCTTTCCGCCTCAACTCCGAGTTTGGGCGGCGCGTGGCCGGGCGCCGCGGCTAAATGGACAGGACCGCGAGCAAGTCAATGAGGGAAAGACGTCCCTAAGCCCGACCCGCGAATGGGTCTATAATCGTTTCATGCATGTCGTTGTCGGCAAACCGAGTGTGGTACGGGACGACAAGCGCGCAGTAGTTACCGCCCCGATAACCATCGACGGCCGTACGCACGAGCTGTACTATAAGATCTCGACCCCCTCGGTTAGCGATGGAGTCGAACCGTTTGTCGCCGCCGCCTTTGTTCCGGCGCTGACAGTCGCGTCTCGATTCGTCGTGGAAACGCCCATGTCGCGCAAGCTCCGCGACAATCTCCAGCGTATAACAGAGATGTTTGTCTGTTGGGAGCCGGAGCGCTTTCATAACCTCCAAGTCGATGCTCCTTCGACCCAACGGCCCACGCCTAGCGGGCGGACGACGGCGTGCTTTTTTTCTGGCGGTGTTGATTCGTTTTATACGCTTTTGAAGCACCGCGACGACATCTCACACGTAATATTCGTAACCGGTTTTGATGTCCGTCTGGATGACACGCTGTTGCAAGCTAAGGTCATCGAAGCGGTGCGCGCAGCAGCGACCGAATTGGGCAAACCTTTAATCGAGGTCGAAACAAACCTTCGTGAGTGCTTTGACTCGTATGTCTCCTGGGCAGACCACTATTGCGGCGCGGCCGTAGCAAGCGTCGCGCTGCTGCTTTCGCCGCTGTTCCACACCGTCTACGTCGCCGCCTCGGCCAGCTATAAGGTCCTAGTGCCGTTCGGCTCCCATCCTCTCTTGGATCCGCTGTGGAGAACGGAAGCTCTTCAGATCATCCACGACGGTTGTGAAGCGAGCCGCTTCCAAAAGGTGTGCGCGATCGCCCAATCAAGCGTCGTCCGCAAGACGTTACGCGTCTGCTGGAGAAATCCGGGTGGTCTCTACAACTGCGGTCGCTGCCTAAAGTGTCTTCACACGATGGCGCTCCTTCGTGCCGCCGACGCGTTGCATTTCGTCACGACCTTCGATAGGCGCCTATCATTACGATCGGTGGCATGGGAGTTCGGAGCGCACGTCATCAAACCGAACGTCCCAGCGCGAAATTTCGTGCTCTCTATGGAGCAAGCCGCCGATTATCTTGCGGCTTCCCGAAGCGATCCGAAATTATTAAGGGCCCTTCGCCAAGGTTTGGCAGCGAAATACGACCGCGGCATCTGGGCGCTCGCCAAGAGCGCACGGCAGCGGATAAGTACCTACGTCCGATCGGTGCGACGTAGGGAAACTGAGTTTTACCCCGCGGCTCAGGTAGCTGGCGGCGCCGAGTCGACCGTGGAAAAGGCCACGTAGTGCGCTCGGGGACGGCGGGGAAAGCCAAGACGCTGCCAGCTGCTTCGGGTCGCGCCGATGAACTCATCGAAGGGCTAAACGCACGTGCTACGTCGGTACTCGCCACGCTGTTGAAGCCGGGCACGCGTTGCGCGCTGCTCGATTTTCCGGACTATTCTAACGTTGGTGACCACGCGGTTTGGCTAGGACAGCGGAGGCTGCTGGGCAAGCTCGGACTCAAGATCGTTTATACGGCCAGCCAATTCACGTTTTCCGAACGAGCGATGCGCGCGGCGTTGGAGGGCGGGACCATTTTGCTGCAAGGAGGCGGCAACTTCGGTGACCTGTGGCCGCGCCACCAGCGGTTTAGGGAGAGCATCATAGCAAGCTTCCCAGACACCCGCATCGTTCAGCTCCCGCAGTCCGTTTTGTTCCAGCACAACACTAATCTGGAGCGCGCAAAGTCAATCGTTTCCCGGCATCGTGACTTTACGCTGCTCGTTCGCGATGAGCAAAGCCTCGCGGCGGCACGTCAGCACTTCGGCGTGCCGACCCTGCTATGCCCGGATCTGGCTATGGGCATCGGACCGCTGATCCCGCACACCGCGCCGACGGTGGACGTGTTGTGGTTGTATCGTAAGGATAGAGAATGCGCCGAAGAGCTTCCCACGCCGCTGCCGGGCGGCCAGGTATCCGCCGATTGGATCGCGCACGATACGAGCGCTCCGGCCAGAGGCGCGCGGTTCGTCGCTGGAAAGCTCAACCATCTGTATCCCGTGTGCGGGCGGGTGGTCAGTCCGCAACTGTCTTTGTTCGATGCGGTGGCGTGGCGCCGCCTGAGACATGGTTTGCGCACGCTCGGCCAGGGCCGCATCGTAGTGACTAACCGGCTGCACGGGCACGTCCTGTGTCTGCTGCTCGGCGTGCAGCACATGGTTATAGGCGATCGTTACGGCAAGATCCGCAGCCTTTACGATACTTGGACTGCGACGTCTCCGCTGGTACGATTCTTGCAGTCGCCCGCTGAAGCCGCGCAACTGGCGGTGCATATGATCGCCGCCGAGCACTAAGATGGGGCCTTGCGTCTCGGTCATCATTCCCACGTACAATTGTGCCCGCTATCTCCCGCAGGCTGTTGAAAGCGTGTTGGCACAGACCTACCCCGCGGCGGCCATCGACCTTATCGTCATCGACGACGGCTCGACTGACGACACCGAACAAGCCATGTTACGGTACGCGTCCCGCATGCGTTATATCAAGCAGCTCAACGCCGGAACCGGTGCGAGCCGCAATGCTGGCGTCAGGACGGCCGCCGGTGAGTACGTGGCCCTCTTGGACGCCGATGATTACTGGTTCCCGGACCGGCTTGCCTCGATGGTGGACCTTGCCGTGCGCGCGCCCGGCAGCATGGTGATGAGTGATTATCTGGTACTGAACGAGGAGACGGGAGTCGTATCGCCGCACGGCAACTGCGCCGCAAAAGGCCTTGTGCCCCTGTTCGCTCTGCCGGCGCCAAAACAGTACGAAGAAGCGCTGGAGGCGAACTTCCTCGTATATATGTGCATGTTTCCGCGTGAAGTGTTCGCGCGCGTGGGGCTCTTCGACGATTCTTTGACCTATGGGGAGGATTGGGACTTACAACTGCGCTGCCTGCAAAGCGGGATTCCTGTGAGGCTCGTGCAGCAGCCGCTGGCCGTTTACCGGCATCTGCGCCCGGGCGCCACTACCACGCGTCATGATGTCGGTATGGCCGACAGCCGGCTGCGGGTCTTGCAAAAGCATCGGCGCAGCGTGTCAAGCCGGCGTTGGAATACAGCCAGGGGCATGCGAGAGCACTATGCGCTTGAATACGCACTTGCGCAGCGGCAGTACGTCCCTGCGGCTATAAGCGCCGCCAGGCTCGCTTCGAACTGGACGTATGCCCGCCATTGGCTGCGCCAGCGGCATGCGTGAGCGCCGGGGGCGACCAACCGACGCCATGATCTCAGCGGCGGTCGATGAACCGAACGCGCTGACCGTTGGCCCGAAGGCAGGCGCGCTCGGTACAGCGCCGATCATGATCTCTGTCGAGCGTCTCGAAAAATCGTTTCCTGTTTCGTATACGCTGGGCGCTTGGATCAAGCATCGCGGCGCTCCGCCGCGGCGCACCGTCTTGAGCGACATCTCATTGGCGGTGCGGCGGGGTGAGCTTTTCGGATTACTGGGACCAAACGGTGCGGGCAAGACGACGCTCTTGAAGGTTCTTGCGACGCTGGCCATCCCCGACCGAGGCACGATAATCGTAAACGGATTGGATGCAGCTAGAGACGCCATGGCCGTCAAGCAGCAGATCGGTCTATGCACGAGCGAGGAGCGCAGCTTCTACTTCCGACTCACCGCGCGCCAGAATCTGGCCTTTTTTGGCGCCATGGTGGGGCTGCACGGCAAGCCGCTGGAGCGCAGGATCAAAGAGGTCGTCGAAATCGTGGACCTGGATGCGGATCTCGATCGCCGCTTCGACGGGTATTCGTCGGGCATGCGGCAGCGTTTGACTCTGGCGCGCGCGTTGTTGTCCGATCCCGAGATACTTTTCCTGGACGAGCCGACGCGCGCGGTCGATCCGATGCACGCAGACAGCATCAGAACGTTGATCCGTGAGGAGCTCGTTGACAGGCGCGGCAAGACCGTGATCTTGGCCACTAATCTTCTGGAAGAAGCGTGGAGCTTATGCGATACGATCGCGATCTTACGTCGCGGCGAAATCGCCGCCCTGGGACCCCCGAAGGTCTTAGGAGCGCAATTCGTGAGCGTGCGGCTGCTGCGCTATGAGATCACGGTCGATCGGGCCGATGACGAAATGCTCGCACGAACGCGAGCGATTCCCGGCGTTGTGCGTTTTGATGTGACGCCATCGGCGGATGGAGTAGTGCTCGGCGTCGAAGTTCAACCGACCGGCACGGCTTTGACGCAGCTGCTTCGCGCCGTGAGTTCCAACGGCGTGCTCGTGCGCAATCTCAAGTCTCAAGAGGCGCGTCCGCTTGAGGTCTTCGCGGACTTGACTAAAGAAAAAACCGAATGATCCAAGAGCGCGCGCTGGCTCACTCAAGCCCGCTGGCGCCGTTTTATAAAGCGCTCGCCATGTTCAAACGCGATGCACGCTTGGCTTTTTCATACGATCTCAATTTTTGGCTTCAATGGGTGGGCATCGCGGTCTCAGTGCTAGGGTTCTACTTTATCTCCCAGCTCATGCCGCCGAAGGTCGCCTTCGGCACTCCCGGACACCCCGGACGCTACTTCGATTGGATCGTCATCAACTTGGCGTTCGTACGCTTCCAAGCCACCGCCATTGCGAGCTTTCAGCAGGCGATCCGCACCGACCAGATGGCGGGAACGCTGGAAGTGCTGATGGCTACGCCGACCAGCCTGCCGTTGATCGTGCTCTCGACTGGGTTATGGGGTTTTGCGCTTACCACCGTGCAAGTGTGCGTGTTTATAGTGCTCGCCGTTCTTCTCGGCGCAGACCTCAGTCACGTCAACCTGCTGACCGGCGCGGTGTTCGTCTTATTGACCATCGCGTGCATGTCTCCGATAGGCGTCATGAGTGCGGCGACCATCATGACCTTCAAGCAAGCTGGGCCGGCCGGCTTCATTATGGGAAGCGCTTCGAATCTGCTGGGCGGCGTGCTCTTTCCCGTGACTACTTTACCGATCGCACTGCAATACGTGTCGTGGGTCCTGCCGATCACTCACGCGCTGAACGGTATAAGAGGAGCGGTGCACGGACTCACTTTAGCACAGCTCGCGCCCGATGCGATATGGCTCGGTGTTGCGACGTGCGTTCTGTTGCCGCTGTCGCTGTATTCGTTTGGGCGCGCCGTCCAGCGCGCTAAGTTGGATGGAACGCTGGGTCAATACTGAGGGGCTAAAGGTTTCATAGATCACTTGATTTGCCTTTTGCTACCGGCGAGCTAAAGCTTTTACTATAGATCCCCGACCGATCGAAGCAGCAAACACGTCTCTTCCCAGCAGCGAGCATTGCGCAGGCGTTTTTGATCCGACGAGCGCGGGTCTCTGATTGCTTCGCCGAGACGATCCAGTGGATCCAATCCCTGCGCGCGATGGGCGGGATGTCCGACCATAACGCCCGGGCCTTCGGAGCGGCCGCGAGAGCCTTGCGTAGGTCTGCCGGCACTTTGGGCTCCGGTTCCTCTGGCGCCGGCGCGATCTCCAGCGTCACGATGTCGCCTGCGTTTGCGCCTGCAGCTTCGCGCATCTTCTGGCTCACTCTGAGCCAGTGACTTCCTTGGCCGTCTGGCTCGAGCGTCGCTCGAAAGGGAAACCCATTGATGGTGCCCTCAATTGACGTCATGCCGCGCGAGCGGAGCTTCGCACTGGCGTTCTTTGGTAGAGTAAGAAAGGTCCAGGAGCCGATCTTCGCCGCCGCCGCCGGCCGGACGAGTTTCGCTCTGAAGCAGATTTTAGAAGCGGTTTCGATCATTTTTCCTTTTGACTTAGGTGAAAACGCCCTCAACTGCTCTGCCGCCCCAACGCCCGCAGTCTAGATCCGCTTGATTGTCTCGAACCAGGCCGGTGCGCCGTCGGCATGGTATCGAGTCTGGATCAGGTCCGGTTCGATGGCGGCGACATTCCATCCACTGCTTGGGTCGAACGCCGCTCAGATTCCTCACAGCGACGGCTGTTACACACCCGCCGAGTTTCGCCTAGTCCATTGGCCGAGCCCATGCAGGGGCCGATGCCCTTTGACGGCAAGCGCATGATCTAATGGCGGCTTTCGCGCCCCTACTCTAGGAGCGCAGCAGCGGCGCGTCGGAACATACCGAACGACTGGATTGTCCAGGGCGCAATCCGCAGAGCACCGACGTTACCCTGGCCGGCGGTAAATTATGGAGCGTAACGATGAAGAAGAACACGATCTGCCTGTGGTACGAACATGACGCGGAAGAGGCCGCGCGCTTTTACGCGCGGACTTTTCCCAACAGCACGGTCGGCGCGGTGCACCGGGCGCCGTCCGACTTTCCAGGTGGCAAGGCGGGCGACGTCCTGACGGTCGAGTTCACGGTGTGCGGCGTGTCGTGCATTGGCCTCAACGGCGGGGACACGTTCAAGCACAGCGAGGCGTTCTCCTTTCAGATTGCCACCGACGACCAGGCGGAAACCGACCGCTATTGGAACGCGATCGTCGGAAACGGCGGCGCGGAGAGCGCCTGCGGCTGGTGCAAAGA
>JALYUR010000115.1 GCA_030853635.1 Vulcanimicrobiota bacterium
GTCGTGTGCGACGACATCGCGCTGCCCTTTGCTCATTTGCGCATGCGGCGCGGCGGCAGCTCCGGGGGCCATAACGGCCTAAAAGACATCATCGCCGCGTTGAACGCCGAGCAGTTCGCGCGGTTGCGCATCGGCGTCGGCCGGCACAGCGCCGACGCGATCAGCGTGGTGTTGGGGACCTTTTGGGCGGAGGAAGAAAAAGCGCTGCCCGAAGTGATCGGCCGCGCGGTGGACGGCTTGGAGACGTTCCTGCGCGTGGGTGTAGACGCCGCCATAGCCCAGGTCAACGCCGCCGGCGGCGCGCCGCCCGCGACCTAAAACGGCTACAGGTCCACAGGCCTGCGTACCAGACCGCGGCCAGCAGGCAAGCACAAATCCGGCGAGGCAGCTTAAGCGGCATGGCGCTCTTTATCAAGCACCCCTGCTCGAACGAAGATCGCTTCAACTGTTCGCAGCCAGCGGCCGGCACCATTGCCGCCCCGCGCTGGTCGCTGCTGGTGGCGATATTAGGTTCTAGTCTAGGGTTCATCGATGGCAATGCGGTGAACGTCGCTTTGCCGATCATGCAACGTGACTTCAACGCGAGCGCTGCAACGACCCAATGGGTTGTCGAGGGCTACGCCTTGTTTCTCTCCGCGCTCATTTTGCTCGGCGGCTCGCTGGGCGATCGCTTCGGCCGTCGGCTTATATTCGGGTTGGGCATCGGGATCTTCGCAACAGCGTCTTTGGGCTGCGCCCTTTCACATTCGATGTCCTCACTCGTCTTCGGCCGCTGCCTGCAAGGCGTCGGCGCCGCGCTCTTCACGCCGGAAAGCCTGGCACTGATCAGCGCCAGTTTCGCAGGCGAAGCGCGCGGTCGGGCCATCGGCACTTGGTCGTCCTTTTCCATCATGGTAACTGCAGCCGGGCCGGTGCTGGGCGGATGGCTGGCGCAGTCGTTCTCCTGGCGATACATCTTTCTCATCAACTTGCCGCTGGCGGCCGTTGTGCTGTTTGTTCTTAGAAAACACGTCGTAGAGTCACGCGACGAGCAAGCTCCTCGCTACATCGACGTGCCGGGTGCGACGCTCGCGACGGTCGGCCTGGGGCTATTGATATTCGGACTCATTCGATTGCAGGCAAAGGTTGATATCGTTGGAGTTTTGAGCGCAATCGGTGGGGCAATAGTTATCGGCGGATTCATTTTGGTCGAAAAACGTTCGGCGCAGGCGATGATGCCTCTGCGCCTGTTCGCTTCCCGTCGGTTTGCCGCAGCCAACCTGTACACGCTTCTGCTTTACACGGCTTTGGGAGGCAGTTTGTTTTTCGTGCCCTTTAACCTCATCAATATACAAGGTTATTCGCCGCTCGCGGCCGGCTGTGCCATGTTGCCCATGGTCGCGATGATCGCTCTTATGTCGCCGGCAGCGGGGCGCGTCGCAGCGCGCACGGGAGCTCGGCCGCTTCTGGCTTGGGGTGCTCTGCTGGCCGCGTTAGGCTTCGTCGCATACACACGGATCGGCATCGGCGGATCGTACTGGACGACATTTTTCCCCGCATCGATATTGTTAGGCATCGGTGCAGCCGGCTTCATCGCGCCGCTGACAACGACGGTAATGAACTCCGTCAACCTGTCCCGTGTCGGAATCGCATCGGCCATTAACAATGCGATCGCCCGAACTGCCGGACTTTGTGCCGTGGCGCTGCTCGGCATAGTCCTCGAGGGCGTTTTTTACTCTAACTTCGACAGGGCTGTTGCAAACGATAGTCTTTCGGCGCAATCACGTGGCGCGCTGGCTCACGAACGCTCGACGCTACCTGCCGGTCACGTCCCGGCGGGCATCGCTCAGGCAAACTATGACTTAGTGAAGTCACGAATCGACGAATCGTACGTGCGCGGGTTCGATGCGACGATGTTATTGAGCGCGCTCGCCGCTTTCCTAGCCGTCTGTGTCGCACTGTTCATGCTGCCGAAAAGGGAAACCGATCCGAGCGCAGTCTAGGATTTATAACCTAGGTCCATGCGCGGTGTATCTAAAACTTTTTTCGATGCACAGGTTCTGTCCACAGAACTCACAAGGCAAGCCATGGCTGTGGATTCGACCCAGCGTAAATCAGGCCGCATTTCGAACAGGTGTTCGAAATGCGAGCGCGAATTTTAGAAGAGGCGCTCAAGGCCAGAATAGATGCAGCCAGTTGAGGCTGCGGTCGGGAGTCCCCCGCGAGCGTAGTAACCCGTGCTGAGCAAGACGGACAGGGCGATGGTGGAAAACCGCAATCCCGAGAGAAGCAGCCAAAAATGCGATGCCCTTGAGAAAGCGATCTCGGAGTACGTTGAGCGGCATCCTGTAGGCCCCACGTTCGACCCCAATGAGGACGCGTTTCAAAGGGTGCTGACCAAGTATGGCGCGCTTATCGACGAGATTGCCGCAAGACTAGGTGACACCTCGAGGGCTGCGTGAACCCGGCGCACCGACGCTAATTCTATGCCACAACGCGCGTAGCTAGCGCCGCAAAGATGCGTCTTATTGGACGCATGCCGATCTTATTTACTGGTGTAGAAGATCACCGGCGGCAGGTTGGGCGGCGTGACGAACGGCGGCCCGACTTCGAGCACTATTTCTTCGTGTGACACTAACTGAATCAAACGTGGGTCGCCCTGATACTGCGTGAAGGCACCGCTGGTCTGATTGTAGCCTTGGGCCGTTTGCGCGGTATAGGCTAGCACCTGACCCGTGAATCCGGCGAGGTTCGTCGCGCTCAGCGGCTCGCCCCAGACGTCGAATAAGTAGCCGAGCGGGAAGGCCGTCGGCACTAGCGCCTCGATATGAATGAGACCGTCGGCGTCGTGGGTGTGCAAAAAGTAAAAACATTGCGCGTTTTGGGTGTAGCCGTTGACCTCGGCTCCCGGTTGGGAGAAGCCGATGGTGTCGGGCACGGCCAGACGCTGACCGTTGACAAACAAGCTCAAATGGGCGTGCACATGGTAGGGCGTCGTGAGGTTGTTGCAAGTCAGGCCGTCGATCGTTTGGCCCTGACCGCCTGAGACGGTATCGCCTTCGCCGACGGTGTCTTGACCCAAAACGCCCCCTTGCACCAGCACTACTGGGGTGGGGGTCGGTCCAGGCGAGCCGGACGGGATCGGACTAGGCGACGTGATTATAGAAGACTGCGGCGACGGGATAACCGGGCCCACGGTGCCCAGAGCGCTGCTGCCGCCTCCCCCGCAGCCTACTAGCCAAGCGGCCGCCAGCACGAGGGCCAGCCAGCCGGCGGAGCCGGCAATCTTGTGCAGGGATGTCATATGAAGGCTCCTCAACTACCGTTCTGCCTCTTACCTGCCGCGCAGCGCCCGGCCCCGGCAACAAATTTTCTTGTGGAAACCGTGTGACCGGGCTCACTTTTCGGCCTGGGCTGCCGATAGTAGCAATTAAGACGTAGCTTTTAGGATTTAACTTTAGTAGGGTGGGAACTATGCTTGCAAACGCTCCGCAAAGGAACCTCCGTGTCATGCCGCTGTGCGATATCTGTGGAGTGGTCTCCACCCAAGCCGTGCGCATCGAGTATCCGACTCTATGCAACGATTGCTTAAGCCAGGACCCCGAACCAGCGCTCGGCTTGCGCGGTCAGTTGACCGATCAGGAAGTCGCGCAGCTGGAAGCGTCGGTCTGCTCCCAAGAGGGCGGCAGCATGGTCATACTGTCGCGCAAAAGCGTGCTAGATCTCTTCGACCGGCTGCACCGCTTGGAAACAGCCGTCGCATTTGCCGCTAAGGCGCAGCTCGACAACATCGGATCCGTTCACTAGTCTTACGGGTTGGACGATGCCGTCCACATGCTGCCGTCGCTGTAGTTTACTCTTGACACGCCGAACTCGATGTAGCGCGCGTTGAGCAACGGTAACTCGGCGGTTCCACTGCTAAACGACCAGCAGTTGTCGAGCAAAGTGCGCGGCATCAGTTGGCCCTGCTGCACCTTGAGGTACTGTCCATAATCCGCCGGGCCGCTGATCTCGATGCTCGGCGTAAAAGTGCCGCTGCGAACGCTGTTCAACGACGTCAGCACGTTGTTGGAAGCGTCGACGAACTCGTACGTAAAGTTTATTTCGGTAGCCGTCTTAGGGCTGGTGTTGGTAAACGACACGCAGTGAACTTCCGACGTAGCGTCTCTTTTGATCATCGACCAGCCGCTTCGAATCGCAATGTGGCCCGGAGACGACCCTCCCATCGTACCGGCCACGAACGGCACCTTGCGCCAGTCCGAGGTCGAGGCTGGCGCCGACGGCGCGTAGCCGATGTCGATGAAAGGTCGTGGCGGCCCGATCATCGTGTCGGTGGCGCCGCGCCCGTAGAGCGCGCCGCGTCCGTTGCTGCGCAGCCAAGAAAGCACCGCGTCGCGATCGCGTCTGCCTAGCGCCCACACCTGCGCTTCGGCGACTTCCCATGGGAAGAACGGGTTGGCGAGCTGCGCGGGATTGGCGGCCCAGGTGGTCACGTTCATAAAATTGGCGTCACCGACGCTGCGCAACGCGGAGAGCGCTTGCACCAACGCATAGCTCGGGCCGTCATCGGCCTGCGCCCTCGGCGGCGCCATCGACGGCGCGACGAACGCCAGGACAGTTGCGAGGGCGATGGCGTTGCGGATCATTCGAATCATAACTCCGTTTCGATTAGGTAGCGGTCGCAGTTTTGCTGCGGCGGCTGCCGGGGTCTTGCAACGGGATCCCGGCATTGCAAAGCGGGCAGTCCGCGGCCGGGTAGTCTGCCAGCGGCAAGTCCAGCAGGGCGATTGCAGGCGGCCCCGAGTCGACGGCTCCGCGCCTCACGATCGCGGCGATGGCCACCACTTGGGCCCCCAGTCGGCGCGCCAACTCGGCCACTTCGAGCGCAGACTTGCCCGTCGTCATGACGTCTTCGACGACCGCGGCGCGCTCGCCCGCAGCGAGGCGGAAACCGCGCCGCAACACCGGCCGATCAACTTCCTTTTCGACGAAAATGTTGCGCACACCGAGCGCTTTAGCGACTATATAGCCGGGGATGATCCCGCCGATCGCTGCGCTGATGATCACTTGAGGAGCGGCGGCACGCAAAGCGGCGGCCAGCTCAGCGCAGACGACTTCGGCGATGGCAGGGTCTTCAAAGATCCGAAACTTTTGGATGAATCGATTGCTGTGCCGCCCGGAAGAGAGCACGAAGTGTCCCTGCAACATGGCTCCGCTTCGTTCGAGCAGCGCGACCAACTCCTGCGAGGTCACGCCGGCGGGTCGCCGTGGGTTGAGTCCCCGCCCTGGCGCGGCGGCGCGCCGGCGGTTCCGAATGCGGTTCGCACGGACCGAGCAGCCGAGGCGCGGGCGAGTTCGTCGACGATTGCGCGCGTCGCCGCAGCGACATCACCCGAAGCGCTCAAAGACCGGCCGGCGACGATGAAGTCGGCGCCGGCGCTGACGGCTTGGGCGGGCGTCGCCACCCTGCGCTGGTCGTCCGGCGGTGCGCTTGCGTTGCGGATGCCGGCGCACAACAGGAGAAAATCGCGCGGCACAACGGCGCGGATCAGCGGCGCATCTGCAACGGCGCATACCACGCCGTCTACACCCGCGCGCGCGGCCAAGTCGGCGCGCGTTGCAGCCAACTCCGACGGCTCGCGGTCGATCCCGGTGGCCCGCAAATCCTCGGCCCCAAGACTCGTGAGCACGGTTACCGCTAGCAGCCGCAGCGCCGGCACTTCGTGGGCCGGCGACGGGGCCGCATCGCGGGCCGAGACCGCCGCTTCCAGCATGCGCGCGCCCCCGGCCGCGTGCAGCGTCAGCAAAGAGATGCCCAAATACGAAAGGTTGGTGACGGCGGCCTCGACCGTGTGCGGGATGTCGTGAAGCTTTAAGTCTAAGAAGATCGACTTGTTGCGGTGGTGCAGCGCATCGATGATGCGCAGGCCATAACCGTAATAAGCTTGGTAGCCGACCTTATACCACGTGACCATCGGTTCCGTCGCCGCGATGAGATCCAGCGCTTGCGCAAAGTCAGGCTCGTCCAGGGCGACGATGAGCTGGGTCACCCGGCCACTCGCTTCGCGCCAAACGACGGGTTTGCGATTCCGGTCAGCTGCGCCAAAGCCGACAGGCCGCGCTCGCCGAGCGCAGCCTCGATCTCGCCGAGTATGCGCATCGGAACGCGCGGATCGCGGAAGTTTGCCGTACCGATGCCCACCGCGCTCGCGCCGGCCATCACGAACTCGAGCGCGTCGCGGCCGGTCTCGATGCCGCCCATGCCGATGATCGGTATGTGTAAGACGCTAGCGGCTTCCCAGACCGCCCACACCGCGATTGGGCGAATCGCCGGACCGCTCAATCCGCCGCTGACGTTGGCGAGAACAGGCCGGGCGGACACGACGTCGATCGCCATGGCGCGCACCGCGTTGATCAACGACACCGCGTCTGCCCCGGCGTCTTGAGCCGCAAGCGCGATCGGCTTGATGTCCGCGACGTTGGGCGTGAGCTTGGCGATGACGGGAAGCCGCACGCGCCTCTTGACCGCGGCGACGACGGCTGCGGTGGCGTCTGGGCTCGCGGCAAAACACTCGCCTTCGCGGTCTAAGTTAGGGCACGAGACATCGAGTTCGATGGCGACGACGTTGGCTAAGCCGTCCATGCGGACGGCGACTTGGGCGAATTCGTCGACCGAAAACCCAGCCACGCTTGCGATCACAGCGGTCGGTACCGCCGCAAGCTTGGGCGCTTCGTGCTCGATGAAGTAGCCGATGCCGGGTCCTTGCAGGCCGATGGCGTTGAGCATGCCCGCGGGCGTCGCTGCGATGCGCGGCATCCCGTTGCCCGAGCGCGGTTCGCGCGTTATGCTCTTGAGGACGATCGCGCCGTATGCCGAGACGTCGGTGACCTGCGCGAATTCGCTGCCGCCGTTGTAGCAGCCGCTGGCGGCGATGAGCGGGTTCTTCAGGCGGGCGCTGCCGATGCTGACAGAGATGTCGGCGCGGCCCCCGGGCACGCCGTTTACGCTTGCCACAGCACATCGGCGGCGTCGAAGACCGTCCCATCAGCGCACACGCGCGCTAGGTCGAAATCGCGCGGATCGCCCGCGGCTCGCGGGTAGCCGGTCGCTTGAGCACAGCCGCGGCGCACGGGGATGACGCAACCCCAGCACGTGCCCATCGAGCAGCCGAACGTCTCTTCCATAGAAACTTGGCACGGCACGTTGCGCTCGCCGGCAAGCGCGCAGAGCGCGCGCAGCATGGCGGGCGGGCCGCAGCCGAACATCGCGTCGGGTGGATCTTGGTCTGCCAGCGTTTGGAGGACGGTGCCCGCGTTGCCGTCGCTGCCATCATCGGTGCAAGTGCGCACTTCGACGCCCAGCTCGCGCAGCGCCGGGACGCCGACGAGCAAATCTTTGGAGCGCGCGCCGACGATGACATCCAGCGCGATGCCGGCGCGCCGTTGTTCGTCGATCAGCAGCCAGAACGGCACGATGCCCAGACCGCCCGCGACGATCGCCGCCTTTTTCGTTCCCGGCGGCGCGACGAAGCTATTGCCGAGCGGGCCCAGCAGCGAAAGCTCAGTTTGCAACGGCAACGCGGCGAGCCGGGCAGTCCTGGTTCCCCATTCGCGAAACAGCAGCGTCAGTGTTTCGTCGGCCACCGTCCAGATGCCGAGCGGCAGACGGACCGCGAAATCGCCGGGCACGTCGATCGCGACGTACTGCGCCGATCCGGCGCGTTGCGCTATGTTCGGGCTATGGAATCCCAGGCACCAAAAACCGGGAGCGATGAACTCCCGGCTGATCAGCGTTGCATCCTCGAGCAATGGTTGATGAGTGGGCATGTGCGCTCGTAATTCGAGCGCAGCGCGCGGGCTACCCCTGGGCTTACGCGCTCAGCTGAGCGCTTGCGCTCGCGCCGAGCATGCATTTAGCGCTTAACGGATGCGGTAGCTAACTTGAACGGTCGCGGTGATGGTGTCGGTGCCGGCGAGGACCGGAGGCGCCGCCGAGGCGCGCGCTGCAAACATCTCGGGTCCTGGAGCGCGCGAGGCTTCGAAAGTCGAGATCGATTGCAAAGCGCCAAGCGTCACTCCGGCCGCGCGCGCGATGTCGGCGGCCTGCGACCTTGCAGCGCGCACGGCGGCCGTGA
>JALYUR010000019.1 GCA_030853635.1 Vulcanimicrobiota bacterium
TGGCATCAACGAAATGTGGTACTGTGGCGCAGCGGAAGGGTAAAAACGCGTCGACCAGCGGGCGTGAACGCAAGCGTGCGGCTCGAACGATGCGCGCCGTGCGGCGGGTTTAGCCGGGATGACACAGATGTTCATTATAGCACAAAAAGCCGCTCGGTCAAGCCGCGCGGCGCGACCTGAACCGGCGCTGTTTAAACTCGATTCTGCTCATCCCTTCCGCGCCCCCGGCCGCCTTCGCTCAAGACCGCTAGCGTTTGGTCGGCCGTGGCGTCCCAGCTCATCGCGGCGGCGCGCGCTAGGCCCCCGGCGCGCATGGCAGCCGCCACGCTTTCGCCAGCCAGCACGCGCTCGATCGCGCTGCGCAGAGCGCGCTCGTCGCCCGGGGTGAAGTAGCGGGCCGCATCGCCGCCGGCCTCTCGGATACCTGGGCCGTCGGCGGCGATGACCGGCGTGCCGTGCGCCATCGCCTCCAAGACCGGCAATCCGAAGCCCTCGTAAGAGGACGGGTAAACCAGCGCGGCTGCGTGCGTATATAATGAAGCTAGTTCTTCGTCCCTGACGTGGCCGAGCAGCCGCAAGCCGGACGCCGACTGAAGCTGCGGCCGGTTCGCCGGCAGCCGCCCGGCGACCAGCAACGCCGTCGGTTCGCGCAGCCCGGGGGGCAGCGATTGCCAAGCCCCGAGTAAAGTCGTTAGGCCCTTGCGCTCGTCGAGTTCGCCGACGAACAAGAGAAAGCGAGACGTGCCGGGCGGCAGCGGCGGGCGGCGCATTCCCTCGGCCTGGGGCGGCATGTCAACGCCCAAATGGACGACGCTGATGTCGGCGGGATCGAGCGCTAGGTAGCCGACCAATTCGCGCTTTGAGAAGTACGAGTCGGTGATGATGCGGTCGGCTTGGATCGCCGCGCACCGAAACGGCTCTTGTGCGCGCTGCCTAACGCCCAGATCGGCCGGCGGCAATGCAAACGGCGATGCGTCGTGAAGGGTGGCGACCCTGCGGCCGGGCGCGGTCCACGACATCCCGTTCCACGGATACCAAATGACGTCGAGGCCCATCCGTGCCGCGCTCTGGCGGCTTGCCAACGTCAGCCGCCGCCCTCCCAAAGCCGCGGCGTAGCGCCCTGCGTGAAGAAACGCCGGACGCTCGGGTACGATCAACGTCACGTCAACCCGCTGCTCTTGGGCCCGGGTCCACCTGCGCAGGAGGGCCTTGACATAGCGGCCGATGCCGCGCCGATCGTGCGGCAAGTTCCACGCATCGACGCCGACCCGCAGCGCTCTCAGCGCGCGCAACGCCGCCGCTACCTGAGAACCGCGAGGAGGCGGTTGAGCCGCGGGCAATCGGTCAGCATGGCTTTGACCAGTCCGCCGATAGCGCACCTCATCCTCGGGCGTCGATTCGAGCCATACCTCGAAGCCGCCCTCGAATCGATCGGCGGCTGCTGCGGGCATCTGGTCGTCAACGACAATTCCGGTGTGGCTAGCAGCCCCCATGCTGCCGTCTTGGGCGCTTCGCCGTTCGGCCAGGCCGGCCGCATTACCGTCGCACGGTCCGGGTTCGTCGATTTTTCTTCCGCTCGCAACGCGTGCATCGCAGCGACGCCCAAAGAGTACTCAGGAGCCTGGGTGCTGTTCTTCGATGCCGACGAGGTTCACGGTGGCGAGCTTGGCGCCATCGCCGAACTGCTACCCAGGCTGCCCGCCGACGTCCGCGCCGTTGACGGTTACAGCCGCCACTTCGTCGGCTCCTATCGCTGGTGCCACTCAGTCCAACGGCGTCTTTGCTTCTTCCGCCTGGCGCCGGATCTGCGCTGGAGCGGTGCGGTGCACGAACGGCTGGCACCGCTCGGCCGGCGGGTCGTCTTGCCTGCCGTATGGTCGCATTACGGTCACGTCGTGACCCCGCGCATGGAGGCAGAAAAAGGCCGCCTGTACGGCGCCCTCGGCCAAAGCGGTCCCACCGCCCTCGAGGCGGACCTACCGCTACTCGACGCGCGCGTGTGGGCCGGCATGTTGGTCCAGGCGCTGCCGTTTCACGGCTACTACGAGACCGCCGTCTTGCCGACTATTGCGAAGCTTTCCACGGCTTGGGCTTCCACCTTCGCGCAAGTGGACGCGCTCGCGGCCAAGCGTCCGGTCCGCGCGCGGCTGCGCGCTGCCCTCGGCGGAATCAATAGCGCGCGCATCATCGCCTACCGCCGGTTGGAGGCACGCCTGCGCTGGGGTTGGCAGCGCTAGCGCTGCCGCTCAAAGCCCAACCGTAGGCCGCGGCCGTTTGCTCGGCGGCCCGGCGCCAGCTGAGCGCGCGCATCCTGCGGTCGAGCGAATCACCGGCGGCTCGGGGCGGGCGTCCCAAGGCCCGCAGTACTGCCGCTCGGATGGAGTCTGGGTCCGCGGGATCGGCATACTCGGCGTCGTCGCCGAAGTACTCGATTTCGGCCCCGCGGTTGCCTACGACGAGCTTGCAGCCGGCGGCCGCGGCTTCTAGGCTGGCTAGGCCGGTCGTCTCTCCCCACGACGGCATCGCATGGACTTGGGTCGCGCGCAATGCCGCGAATAGCTGGGGCTGCGCCAAGCGCCCCGCATGTTGCAACTGAGAGCCTCCCCAGCGGCGGCAAAGCTGCAGGTAGTAAGAGTCGCAAGCTTCGCCCGCCAGCGTCAAGCTCGGATCAAGGCCACGAACCGCCAAAGCGAGCATGGCCTGATTTTTCATCGACTCGACCCGGCCGGCGCACAACACTCCGGCCCGCGCGGCCGGCGTACCGTCGTACGCTTGGTCTACGACTGCATTGCGCACTACGCGCACGCGCGCGCAAGTCACTCCCAGCGCGGTGACGTATTCGCGGGCTTCGATGGCGCTATTGGGCAAGAGCACATCTGCGGCGAGCAGCAGCCGCACCTGCAGGGCCTCCATGCGCGCGAGTTGGGCGTGCCGCCTGCGGTCGAGCAGGCGCACCGCAGGCGTGGCGCGCAGCCGCGCCAGCTTGGCGCGGGCGGCTTTCTCGGCCCGCGCTTTACCCAGCACCGCCTCGACGGCCCTAGCACGCGCGAAGAACTCGCGCAGGCTCAACCAGATGGGAGAGAGGGCGACCGAAACGCCGGCGCGCCTGCAACACTCGATTTGGCGCGCGCACACCTCCGGCTGATTCATTCCGAAGATGTGCGCGATATCGAAACCGCGCGGATCAGGCGATTTAGTGGCGACGACGTGCGCCTCAAGCCCGATGGCGCACAGCGCGCTTGCCGTGCTGTGCGCCTGCACCGTGTCGCCGCCGTGATGCGTCAAAGCATCCGGGCGCAGCACCAGGAGCGCGCGCATTTTCAGCTTCCGGTCAACTGAAGTACTTGGCTGCGATACAGCTGCGCGTAGACGCCGCGGCGGGAGAGCAATTCGTCGTGCGTGCCCTGTTCGGCAACCACGCCGTCGGCAATGACTAAAATCGTCGTGGCTCGGCGAATCGTCGAGAGGCGATGAGCGATCACAAAAGTAGTGCGGCCGACGAACAGCCGCCCGAGCGCCTCGTTGATGAGCGCTTCGGATCCGGCATCCAACGATGACGTCGCCTCGTCCAAGATCAGTATCCGCGGATCCCGCAAGATCGCCCTGGCGATCGCGATCCGCTGGCGCTCCCCGCCGGAGAGCCGGACGCCGCGCGCGCCCACTTTAGTCTGGTAACCTTCCGGGAAGCGGGCGATGAAGTCGTGAGCGTTAGCAAGCCGCGCCGCGGATCGGACCTCTTCATCGCTTGCCTCGAGTCGGCCGTAACGGATGTTCTGCTCCACGCTGTCCGAGAACAATTGCGGATCTTGAGGCACGATCGCGATCGCCTGACGCAGCGAGGCCAGCGTTACCTCTCGGGTATCCGTGCGGTCGATCGACACGCTGCCCGCGCAAGGCGCGTAAAACCTGGGGATCAGGTTGACCAAAGTGCTCTTGCCGGAACCGGAAGGCCCGACCAGCGCCACGACGTCTCCTGGGCGCACGGCCGCGGTAACGCCGCGCAGCACTTCGACGACGCCATCGTACGAGAAATGCACGTCGTCAAATGCTACGGCGCCTTGCACCCATGGCAAAGTCGTCGCTCCCGATGCGTCGGGCACTTCGACCGGCAGATCGAGGATTTCGAAGATGCGGACCGATCCCGAGCGCGCCTTGTTGAGATCGCCCAGATAGTTCGTCAGCTGGTTGATCGGATTGCTGGCCGCGATCGCGAGTGTGAAAAACGCGCCTAGCTGAGCCGGCGTCTTACGGCCGACGACCAATTCGTAGAAAGAAAAACCGGCCAACACGAGCAGGCCGATCGTGACGACGAAGTCGACGACCGGCGTTTGGGTCAGCGTTATCTGCGCTAACTTAAGCGACGCGCCCAAGTAGGCGTCGTTCCCTCGTTGGAACCGCTTGACTTCGTAGGGCTCGCGGGCGAACGCCTTGATGACCCGCATCGATTCTATCGACTCCTGCAAGATCGCGTTGAGATCGGCGATCCGAGTCAGCGAAACGCTGGTCAGGCGGCGCAGCAGAAGCGAAAAGCGCAAGACAGCGTAGGAGACGACCGGTGCTACGGCCAGCGTGACGAGCGTCAGGCGCCAATCGAGCGAGAACATCGCAATCAGCGCCCCGAGCAGCGTCAGACATGCGCTCGCGAACAACGGCAGGGCCTGCACGCCGTTGGCCATCAGCATGACGTCGTTATCGAAGCGCGACATCAGCTCGCCGCTGCGCCAGCGGTCGAAGACGTGCAGCGGTAGGTATTGGATGCGCGCGAACAGGTCGCCGCGGATAGCGGCCACCACCTTTTGGCCGATGGTGGTGAGGGTGTAGCCGCCACCGTATTGGGCAGCGTTTTTGAGGATGTTAAGGCCCACCGCGAACAGCAGCGCCATCCATAACAGGTGCAGGCTGTGGCGGCTGACGGCCTGGATCAGTTCTTTGACGGCCCAGGCGTAGCCGATTGTCGCTGCCGAACCTACGGCTGTCAACAACAGGCCCAAGATCATCGTCGCGGCAGCCGGCCGCACGTAGTCCAGCAAGCGGCGCTGCACCATGCGGCGCGCTTCCCTGCAATCGGACGCTAGTCATCTTGTGCCCCCAGCCGATGCCGGCCGGCCGCACGACGTGCTGTATCGGTTGGCCGTTTGAAAACTCAGCGCGTCGCGGCGGCTCACGCTTGAAACAAACGCCCGCGCCGCTGGTAGCTCCTTGCGACTGGAGGTGTCACCAATGAGCTGCTACTATCACCCGGCGGTACCGACTGCGCTCGTGTGCCACGACTGCGGCACCGAGATTTGCTCTCACTGCTCGGTCGATGCGGTCTGTCCAGGCTGCCGGTTGGGACGCGTTATGAACGGCGGACGCACTAACGGTGAGGCGCTGCCCGGCAGCGTGCAAGCCCGTGCCGAGGCTGGCAAAGCCGCACCTCCGGCGCCAAGCGCCGCCCGTACCGACGCCGCCGTCCAAGAGACCCACGACGACCGGTTGCTCGCGGCTTTGTGCTATCCGCTTTGGCCGGTCGCGCTGCTGCTGGTCGTGCTGCAATCGCGCGGCTCTAAATTTTTGCGTTTCAACGTCGTCCAGGCGCTAGCCGTAAACGCGCTCGGCGTCGTCTTTTACGCCGCCTATGTAGCGGCGGCGCACTTACCGGTGATCGGCTGGCAAAGCTGGCTCGTGCTGCCGTTTCTGATGCCGGCATGGTTCCTGTTCGACATCTACCTGGCTGTACGGGCGTACGGCGGTCAGACCACTCGAGTTCCGCTCGCGGCGGACTACGCCGCTAAATACTCCTGATAAGCAGGCCCCGGTGCGCCTCAGCGACTGCGCTGCGCCTTATACCGGCGCAGCGCGGCGCGGGCGGCCGTGTCGTGGTCGACTATGGGCGGCGGATAATGCCGCGCGGTGAAAAAGCCGAGTTCGATCTGCTGCTGGCGAGCCAGCTCCCAAGGCGCCAGCGCTGCGCCCGTGGGCAAGCGCCCTAGTTCGGGGCAATAACGCCGCACGTAGACCGCTTGGGCATCGAAGTGGCGAGCTTGTTTGGTGGGATTGTAGATGCGCGGGTAACCCGCCTGATCCGTGCCGACGCCGGCGATGCGCTGCCAGTTGGCGTCGCATAGCGCCTCATCCGCAGCCAGCAGCTGCGCCATCCACAGATTTCGGCCGGCGCGCCAATCCAGGCCCAGATCGAAGCAGCAAAACGAGGCTGCGACGATCGCCGCACGCTGATGCACTTGGCCTTCGCGCGCAAGCTGCCGCATCGCTGCGTCGACGAAGGGATAACCGGTCCGCCCGTTCGCCCATGCCTCCAGCCGATCCGCGTCGTCGGCCGGAGTGCCTGCTCGCATCTTCACTTGAAGCTCGACATCGTGAGATTCCGGCGCAAAGAAAGCCAGATGAGTATAGAAATCGCGCAGCGCGAGGCGCCGCAAGAACAGCTTCATCGATTCGCGCTCTTGCGAAAGCGTCCAAGAACGATCCATAGCCGTTGCGACCATCCGGTAGACTTCGCGCGCGCTCAACGTGCCAAAACGCAGGCTCGCCGCCAGATGCGAGGTGCCATCGCGCGCCGGGTATTCGCCGTTCGTCGCATAGTCTGCGAGTCGGCCGCCGCAAAAAGCGGTCAGCGTCTTGCGGGCGGAGAGCTCCGTGCACGCGGGTTCGGGCGGCGCTAAGGGGGCGGACAGATCGGGCAAAAGGCCCATGTCCGGATCTCGTCCGCTAGGCCATGAGGCTGGCCCCGCCGGCGCGACGCTGAGGCTTTGCCACCTTTCGAAAAACGGCGGAAAGACGCGGTAGCCGGCGCCGGCTGCCTGTTTCAGCTCGGCGACGGCCTCGGGCTCGTGCACCAAGTTTCCGCTCGAGGCATGCAAGGCTATGCCGGCTGCCCCAAGGGCGGCGGCCACGTCGCTCTCGAGCCGTCGTTCGCCGGGACTGTATGACCGGGCGCAGTAGACCGCAGCCGCATCGAGCCTGCGCGCCGCAGCGACGATAGCTGCGACCGGGTCGCCTGAAAGCATCGATACGGTGAAGTCGCGCCGCTGCCCGGCGGCACGCATGTCGCCCAGGCAGCCGACGACAAACGCCTGCTGACGATGGTTTAACGCTGCCAATTCGGCGACGCTGTAGACAGCAAAGACGGGCCGCAAACCAGCCGAACTGCGCGCGGCCGCAAGCGCCGGATTGTCGTGAAAGCGCAAGTCCCGGCGCAGCCAGTATAGGTTGGCGCTCAACTGCGCAAAGCAAAACGCCGCCGGTCCATACGGCCGACGGCGTCTTTCCTTACGAGAGCTGCGGGCAGTCTCGTGGCGACTGCCTGCTTACTTCAAAGATGCGACGTACGCGGCCACGTCGTTGACGTCTTTGGCGGACAGCGGCAGCTTCGGCATCGACGAATCCTTGTCGATAGCCTGGGGATTGCGCACCATATAGGCGACCTGACCTGGCTTTAAGCCGATTCCGGCTAGCGATGGCCCGACCTGACCGTTCTTGCCGCCCGCGCCGTGACAACTCTCGCAATTGGCTGAAAACACCTTGGCGCCGCTTTTCGCATCGCCTTTGCCGACCGGCGAATTGGGCAGCTTCGCGACGGCGATCGGAAGTGTCTTGCCGGATGTGTTGGACATGGCGGTGCTCGCAGACATGGCGGTCGGCGCGCTCGAGGCCTGGCCGCTCGAGCTGGTCGAGGAACTATTCTTGGCACATGCGGCGACAACGATCGCGGATGTCAGCAGTACGGCCAGTAGTACCGTCACCTTTTTCACCGTCAATGATCTCCTTCCTCAACGATGCGTGCTTGTCGAAATCGTGGCCTGGCGTTATTCGATTTGCGATTGCTTTCCTTCCGTAGTCTCGCGCACGAAAAACAGCGCGGCGGCCCCCACCACCAAGAATGAGCTGATGAGCGCGAACAGAGCGCGATAGCCCCACTCGGGATCGCCGCTGCGCGCGGCGATGCGATCTATGAGCAGCCCGCCTATTACCGGCGCGCCGACTTGCGGGCCGGATGCACCGATGTTCCAGATAGCCATCAACGTCCCGGCGCGCCCAGGCGGAAGCAGGTTGCACGCCAGTGCCCAGTCGACCGAATAGTAGGCGCCCCAGCCGATCCCGAGCAGCACTGCGAGCATGACGAGTTCGTGCGTGCTATTTGAGGATGCCATCGCAGCGGTCGCGCCGGCGAGCAGCGCTAGGGCCAGCAGCATGATGCGTTTTTTTGGGACCCGATCGCTCGCGACGCCGGCCGGCCAAGTGCCCAGCAGCGAGCAGGCGTTCACCAAAATCAAAAGCGTGACGCTGACGTGCAGATAGTCGCGCACGCGTAGCGCATACCTAATGTAGAAAGCGAAGAACGGCAGCACCGAATACAAGCCGAGGCTCACGAACGCGCGCGATACGATTAAAGCGGCGAAGCTCCGTCGCGCAGGCCACGCCGGCTCGATCGCAAAGCGCCCGGGCCGCCGCCGCGATGCTCCCTCCGACAAGCCGCGGACCGTGATCGCAAGCGCGCCCAGCAGAACGATCGACAAAACCGCCGCGAGCACTAGCAGCCCGTGCGTCAATTGCGCGCCGCTGACGCCGAACCCGGGTTGGCGCACGATGAGCCGCGCGAGCACGAGTCCGACCAGGCTGCCGCTCAAACGGAACAGGCCCATGACGGCCGAAGCGCTACCTTGTTGAGATTTTGCTACCCGATCCGGGATGAGCGCTTGATACGGACCGCCGGCGATGTTGAGTGAAAGCTGGACCGCAGCGAAGGCGGCCACCACGGTCGAGAACGAGGGCGCGAGCGCGAAACCGAACAGCGCGATCACATCGAGCAGGGTGCCGGCGACGATGAACGGCATGCGCCTGCCGGCGCGATCGGACGCGCGGCCGGCCGAAAGCTGAGCGGCGATCGAGCACACGGCGCCGAGCCCGCCCAACACGGCAGTCGCCCGACCGATGAAGCTGGGCTCGATGAAGCGGGCTACCTGCGCTTGCATAGCCGCGCCGAGCAGCGCGGCCCAATGCAGTTCCCAAGCGAACCAATAGATCGATAGGCTAAAGCCGGTCGGCCGGCGCAGCGCCGGCAGGCTCAAGCGTACGGCGCGGCAGCCAAGCGCCGCGCGTACTCGATATCGGCCGCCGTGTCGCAGTCCATCGCAAGCGCCGGGTCTATGCCGGTCACGGCTGCGACGCTGCCCTGCAGCAGCGCGCCGGCACGCCGCTCGACGTCAGGGACGGTCGCCCGTCCGACGATGTAACGAAGGAGCAGGTCCGGCCCGAGCAGACCGGCCAGCGCCGTCACGCGCTTGCGGCTTGCGAACGCGCGCGCGAGCAGGCCGCGCTTGCGCAGCAGCAGCGGCGCGTTGACGATGAAGACGCTTGCACCCGTCCATTGGCCGTCGGCCAATCGCACGAACGATGCTCGTGCGCCGGGATAGTGCGCGCAAAACGACGCTTTGGAAACGATCGGGTAGACGACATCGGCGGCTTTGGGGGCGACCGACATCAAGCCCGCCACGCTTTGCGGGCTGACGAACGGCAAGTCCGACGCGCAATACAGCGTCCGCTGAGTCCGCGATGCCGCAAGCGCGGCGATGATGTTGCGCTCGCCGCTGGACGATTCGTCGACCCATTCATCCACCGGCGGCGCCTGGCGGCGAACCGCGCTCGGACCTACCACGACGATGCGCGCGACGGCGGGCACCAGGCGCAAACAGCCGATGAGGCGCGCCAGCATGCTAGCGTCACCGATACGCACGAGCGCCTTGACGTCGGTGCCGTAACGGCGGGCTGCTTCGAACGGCAGTCGTCCGGCCGCCGTCACGACCGCATCCAAGCTCACGACCGCGGCAGGCGCAGCAGTTGGCGGCAACCCGCCGCGCGCAAGGCGCGCTCGGATGCATCGACGAGCTGCGGCGGAGCTTTCGCGATGACCACGACGGCGCCGTCCTCCATCTCATCGATCAGCCGAAACCCCGCATGCTTTGACGCTTGAGGACCGAGCGCGCCGCCCAAAACGGCGCCGGCGATCATGCCGAGCACGAAGAGCAGCAGACAGTCGGCTAACAGCCGCATGCTGGGCGCGACCGGAACTACGCCGGCAACCGGCGACAGCCCCAGGGCCAGTCCCGCTAAAGCGCCCGCGACCCCGCCTAACGCCGCACCGCGGTCCACGCCGCCGCGACTATCGGGCGGCTCGAGCCCGGGCATTCCGCGCAGCGGGTCGGCCGGGTCGACGTCGCAGCGTGCGCCGCTTTCGCCGGCCAGCGC
>JALYUR010000020.1 GCA_030853635.1 Vulcanimicrobiota bacterium
GTTCTTCCAAGCACAGCGTTGGCTGCGCCAGGTAGGCGGCTATCTCATTTCGACTTGGTCACAAAGAGCGGGGTCATGGGGCGGACGCCATTGGAGCTGTCCGCGGCATGGCCGAGATACTCGTGAATGCCAAAGGCGTCTTCGATCGTGCGTAACAGCGAGTAGTGGCTGTACGGAGTGTTGTCAACGACGCCACGGGGTCCGTGATTGGTCACCACGACAGTTGCTATATGACCGCCGCCGAAGTTGGCCACACTTGCGGGGTCTATACCGCAGCAGCCCGCCCGCGACTTTCCCGCTCCCTCGTCAAACGTAATGACGATCGCAACGTTTTGTGAGGAACGCCATGCCGCGGAGCGTTGGATCTTGGCAACGAGCCGCCCGACGACTGCGTCGCCGCGGCGAATAAGACCTGTTATATTAGCGTAATTGCAGTCGGCGGGGAGCGCAGCGGCGACATCAGATGGGTAATCAGAAGGATAAAGGCCGTGCATTTCGTTGCATTGGTTGGGCACTATCAGCGCGAACGACGGCATGGCTCCAGATGCTAGGTCTTTATCCAGCTGATCGAAGCCGACAAGCCGCAATGCTCGTTTGGAACTGTGTTGCACAGACGCGAAATTGATGAATCCCGAGTGCTTGGAAGCATACAGCTCCCACTTTGCCGCACCGAACCCCATTTTGCGGTCGCCGGCTACGATCGCTTTCGACCCAGGCTGCGGAATGCTTTCGTAGTAGCCCTTCCAGCTGAGCCCGGCTTTCTCGAGCTGGCTGCCGATGTGAGCCGCCGTGACAGTGTGGTTTTGGTATCCCGGCTGCGCCGCTTTTTCGCAGAACGGATCCTTGTCGCCGGGGGTGCAATAGAAAGCATCATCATCGTGAATCCCGTAGGTATCTCCAGAGACCAGGGCGACGTAGTTTGGTTCGCTTGGATGCACCTCCGCGTAGAACTGAGTTGCCACGCCGTACGTCTTTGCTAAACGCGAGATGTTAGGCGCATTCGTCTGGTCGAAGACCTGGCGATATTCTTTGTTCTCCTCCATGATCACGAAGATGTGGGAATAGCGGGGCACCGCGAGATCAGGCTTGCTCGGCGAAGCTGAGGAAGGCGCCGGCGCGGATAGTTGCGCCAGCGCAGCGGTCACGAAGATAGCCAAACAAAGAGCCAAAGACTTCACGCCGTTAATCTGTGACTTCATGAAGCCGCCCGGTTTCCGCGCCTTGACCTTTCCTCGATGGGGTCTTCGTGGTGTCCCATTCCCGCCGCCTATCTTCGCCGGCTCGCGCTCGGCGATTTCCTTCGCGCGGAACTTCGCGATGCGTTCGATCAGTTTCACGGGGACGGGCTCGGAGAGCGGAAATCGGATCGTGCCCTTGCTGATCTTGTACGGAGCAAGCTCGTCTTCAAATGCGGCGACTACGTTAGCCGCGGCCGGGTATAGCGAAAAGTGCTCCTTCCATCCGGCGAAATAGAGCACAATGGCGCCGTGCAGTTTGTATGCCGGTATTTTATACGAGATCACTTCCTCGGCGCCGGGCAAGGCCTTGCGAATAACAGTGCGCACGCGCTCGAGTACGCGCTGTACCACCTCAGGTTGCAAGGCGATGTAGTCATCAACGGATTTGAAATCGGTCTTTGCCATGATCCACGGTTTCTAGCTTGCGCTCCGGCGCCCTAGCGGCGTTGAAGGCGATTTCACCAATGTTTGGTCCATGTCAGCGAATGGTGGCAAGGAAACGCCCTGGGCAAGCGCGTCGGTGGCACGGGTATTCGTCAGCTCGTGTCGTAGGGTGGCCGCATGACGACAACAGACGTCAGAGCACTCTCACACCGCGCGGAAGCGTTACGAGCTCTTCATAAACCTGGTACCCCGCTCGTGCTCTTCAACATTTGGGACCCCGTGAGCGCGCGCATCGTCGAGGAGATCGGTGCGCCAGCGATCGCAACGGGCAGCGCCGCGATTGCGTGGACGCACGGTGTGGCCGACGGCGAGCGGATTCCGCGCGACGAGATGCTGGCCGCGGTCAAGCAGATAGCCTGTGCGGTGGACGTGCCCGTGACCGCCGATCTGGAAGCGGCCTATGGCCAGACCATTTCGGACGCTGCCCAGACCGCCGAGGGGGCCATTGCTGCCGGCGCCGCCGGCGTCAACTTTGAAGACGCTCGACCAGACGGCTCGCTCACCGATCTAGACTTGCAATGCGAGTGCATTTCGGCGATGGTGCAGGCCGCGAAGCGCCATGGAGTGCGCTTGGTGATCAACGCGCGCACGGACGTGTTTCTAAAGCGGCTTGGCGCAGACGACGAGTGGCGTACGAGCGAGTCGGTGCGTCGTGGACAGGCTTTCTTGCAAGCCGGCGCGGATTGCGTTTTCGTACCGGGTGTCAGCGCTGAGCCCATCATCGCGGAATTGGCGCAAAAGATTCCGGGGCCGATCAACATTCTTTTGACAGCAATCGCTCCGCCGATCTCGCGCCTCGCGCAGCTGGGCGTCGCCCGCGTCAGCGTTGGCGGCGCCGGCTATGCGCACGCGCTTTGGGAAACCCGCCGTGCGGCGCGGTCGCTGCTGGTCGACCGCGAGCACTCGTTCTTGGGCGACCGAATCGCCGGCGATGAGCTCAATGACTTGTTTGCGCCATAGCGAGCAGAGCGCCACCAAAGTGAAACAAAACGACGGACCGCCAGCGACGTTCAAAGGGTTCACCGTTGGCGATATCACGGCGCTGGAGTTAGCATGCAAGGACCCACTCGCCGAGATGTATACCCTAAGCCCGTTCGTGTGGCGCGAGGGCGCGGGCGCCGAGTACAAGCTTCTACTCCGAGCCGTTCCGCGCTCGAACATCGCGGCGGAGAAGATCGCGCGCGTCTA
>JALYUR010000021.1 GCA_030853635.1 Vulcanimicrobiota bacterium
GCGGAGGCAGCTGCGGCGGCCGCCGATCCTTGGTGCGGTAGCTTTCGCCCGTGATCGGCACGATGTGCGCGTGGTGAATGAGCCGGTCGAGCACGGCCGTCGCGAGGATGGAGTCAGCGAACATGTCTCCCCACAGCTCGAATGGTTTGTTGGAAGTTACGATGATGGAGCCGCGTTCGTAGCGTTCGGAAACGATGCGGAAGATATGGTCGGCGACGATCTTGTTGAGAGGCGTGAAGCCCAGTTCGTCGAGGATGATCAGATCGGCGCGCACGTACTGCTCGATCAGGCGTTCGACCGATAAGTCCGCGAGCGCCGCGTTGAGCTGCGATGCGAGGTGCTGAATCGTCGCGAAGAGCACGTCGTAGCCGCGTAAGCAGGCTTTCACGCCAAGTGCGGTCGCGAGATGACTCTTCCCGACGCCCGGCGGTCCGATGAGCAAAACTGTTTCGTGTTTGCCGATGAAGTCGCAGTTCGCGAGTGCTTTGACAAGCATGGCGTCGAGCGACGGCTGAAAGGCAAAGTCGAAGTCTTCGAGCGTCTTGGTAACCGGAAAATGCGCGGCACGCAGCCGTTTGTCGAGTCCTTTGTGTTCGCGTGTTCCCAGCTCGTCGTCAACGATCGCTTCGAGGAATTCGAGATAGCCGAGTTTCGCGTTGATGGCGGCTTGATGATGGGCCTCGAGCACCGACGCCGCATGCCCCAGGCGCAATTTGCGCAGTTTCTGGTCTAGCATGGGCAGCCACCGAGTAGCGCAGCATAGGCCCCGAGGGTACGAACGCCGACCAGTTGCTTCATTGGCGGCGCCGGAGCGATCGAGAGATCTTCGAGTGGTCGTTCGAACAGCCGCTGCTCGACGATGCGGCGCAACGCTTCAAGTGAGAAGTTGCCGAAGTGCGCGGCGCGCGCACAGGCGCGATCAAGTTCGGCGGCGGGCGTTTGCTCGACGAGCCGGAGCAGAGCGCGATAGCTGTCGCTGTGAACGTGCTCCCTGGACACAAGCAGGCCCGCATAGAACGCAGCGGCACCGCTGCCGACCGAGCGGATGCGATCGATCCGCTCGCGGTGAATCTCGTGCGACCCCTTGCGTTTATGCTCAGGGTAATGCGCGCGATCGGTGACGGTCCGGCCGCGACCGACCTGCCGTTCGTGGCGCGCGACGACCGCGAAGTCGTCGTAAAGCGTGACCGAAACCTCGTCGACGCGAGCGACGACGCGTTTGCCGACGAGCCGGTAGGGTGCGGAGTAGAAATTGGACCGAACTTGCACGTGGCAATCGGTGCGCACGCGATGCTCGCTCCAAGCGGCGATCGGGAAGCGTTCCGGCAGCGGCTTGCCGCGTTCGCCGATGATGATATCGTTTGGCCGGCGATGATCGAGTGCGCTGGCGCGAGCGTTGAGCGCATCGATCGTCGTCGTGACGGCGATGCGCAGGTCGTCGAGCGACGCAAACGTACGTCCGCGGAGAGCCCGTTTGAGCACGCCGACACCGTTCTCCACCGCGCCCTTGTCGGTCGGCGTACGCGGACGGACGGCGTTCGGTAACGTGTCGAAGTGCGTGCAGAAAGCTGAGAACTCGCGCTGGTAGCCGCGTTCGTGGAAGTGCTCGCGCAGCACCGCCGCGGCTAGGTTATCGACGCTGATGCGCTCGGGAACCGCCTGGGCGGCGAAGATGCCGTTCTGCATGGCCGAGAGGAACGTCGGCACGCTCTGGTCGAGCACGACCTCGGCGTAGCGGTAGCGCGAGTGCGGCCACACCGCGACGTACGCCCAGGCGCGCACGAGGCGCCCTTGGTACCACACGCGCGTTAGTTCGCCGAAGTCGGCTTGCATCTCGGCGCCCGGCGCGTGCTGCAAGCGCTCGTACACGCGCGGCTCGTGCCGGCGCAACCGCGCGACGTGCTTCTTGACCAACTCGTACGATGCGGTGAACGCCGCCTCTTCACGTAAGACCAGATACACGTTCCACGCCGTTTGGCCGCCGGCGGCGAGTTCGGTAATGCGGTTCATGTACGCATCGAGCTTCGAACCCGGCGACGTCCGCGCTGGGGCCGTTGCGCCGGCTTCGATCTTGCGAAGGTGCCGGCGAACGGTCTTGACATCGATGTGCAGGCGACGAGCGATCTCGCGCTTCTCGACGCCCCGACTCGACCATTCCTGGATGGTCTGAAATAGTGCCATGGAAATCACCCATACTCCCCAAGCCGCCGGAGCAATCGGCGGCTTGGGGGGCCTAGCTTCGTGCTGTATGGGTGGGGGCGCTTTGATTACCGCAAGCCGGGGGCGTTTACGTTACCGATAGCAAAGGTAGCGCTGCACTTGGCGCGACATCCTCTCCGGGGCTTCTGCGATGAGACTATCGATGGAGTTCTCAGGCGTTGAAGCGACCAGCGCCGTTACGAGTTGTGCTGTCCGACGGCGCTGCACGCTTGCGCGCGGTATTCTCAACTGCTTGCAAGCATCGCGCTCGCCGGTTACGGCCGTCATGTCGACGACCGTTTGTTCCACGGTGGCAAGTCCAGCTGATCCGCACTCTCGCCGGCACACGCCCGCAAGAGTGCATAAACTTTTCCCTGGATGTCAATCACCCGTTGCGCCTTCTCGAGCTTCTCTTCAAGTGCAACATTGCGTTTCTGCAGCCGCGTGATCTCTACGGCCTGCGGATTGGGCTTGCGACCGCGCTGCGTTTCAAGCGGTTTTCCCGACGCGCGTTGCTTGCGCCAATTCGACAGCAGGGACGAATAAATCCGTTCACGGCGGCAGATCGCCGCCCTTTCAATCGACGACGCCGCATCATAGGCATCGAGAATCCGCGCCTTTTCGTCAGCGGTGAAGCGCCGGCGGCTTACCCGCGCTCGAACCTCGGGATCGGGAACCGAAGAAGTGGTTTCCATTGC
>JALYUR010000039.1 GCA_030853635.1 Vulcanimicrobiota bacterium
TCGCGCGCATCATAGAGCAGCATCATGAATGCATCGACGGCAGCGGTTATCCGCACGGATTGAAGGGCGACGAGATAGCGCTCGAAGCACGGATCGTCGCGGTCGCGGACGCCTACATCGCGCTGACTAAACCGCCAAGGCGAAGCAGCGCCCTGCGGCACGCCGGCGCCGTAGCCCAACTGCGCCGATTGTGCACTGCCGGGCGTTACGATCCCAACGTCGTCGAAGCCCTACACCGCATCGACCGCCCTGGTGCGCTCGCGCTTACGCCGCTGGGTCGCCGCGGCGCCTAAGCCCGCGCCGGCATCGGCTCTAAGCGCTGGCCCATCCGCGCCCACCGAAACTTAGGAACCATCGCTTTGGGGCTTGCGTTTCTTGAGTAGCCGCGCTCAGCTCGGCTGAAGTTTGGAGGAAATTCATGCGCAAACTTTTCGTTCTCTTTTCTACCGTCGCGCTGCTGGCGGCTGCCTTGTTCGCGGCGCCGACGGGCGCCCAAGCCAAAGGGCCGAACGTTTTCGTGGGCCGAGTGGTACACGTCTCGACCGCGAACATCAAAGTCTACAATCCTTCGTCTCGCGAAACGCTCAGCTTCACGCTGGTGCCTCGCTTTAAGGCGATCTTTTCCGACGAGGGCAAGACGACATACCAGATGGCTCACTTACGAGACGGCGCGATGGTCAAAGTGTTCTACGACCAGAAGCTGATGGGCATCCGCCACGCCGACAAGATATTCGTGCTCAAAGGCGGTCGCGCCATGAGCACGATGAAGTCCTAGCCGCTTAAGTCGCAACTGACGCAAAGAGAGCCGCCACGCAAGTGGCGGCTCTCTTCGCGTAGGATTTCCATTTTCAAATGCCAACCGCTTGCGCCAAATGGCGGATATCCGAGCTCGCGCAAGAGGTCGCCGGCGCGGCTGCTACTGGTTGCTCGGCCTACCCTTGGCCGCCACTTTGTGGCCGCCGCTGTACGCTCATGCATCTCCCGCTTGGCACGGTGTGCCCTTTTTTTACTGGTATCAATTCTTGTGGGTAATCATCGGCGCGATCATCATTGCCGTGGTCTATTTTGCTACCCGCTGACGTCGTCTTTGTCGGTCTCTTGGTAGGGGTGACGGCGCTCGGGTTTTTGGGGTCGCGCTGGCGCAAAGGCGACTTAAATCAGCTCGACGAGTGGGGCTTGGCCGGGCGGCGCTTCGGCACGTTCGTCACTTGGTTCTTGCTCGGAGGTGATCTTTACACCGCTTACACCTTCATCGCGGTCCCTGCTTTGGTGTTCGGCGTCGGTGCTCTGGGCTTCTTCGCCGTGCCGTACACGATCGTCGTCTACCCTTTAGTGTTCATCCTCATGCCGCGGCTGTGGTCGGTCGCGAAAAAGCACGGCCAAGTCACCTTGGCAGACTTCGCGCTGGACCGTTACGGCAGCCGCACCCTGGCGCTGGTCATCGCGCTTAGCGGTATCCTAGCGACGATGCCGTACATAGCCTTGCAACTGGTCGGCATTCAAGTGGTCATCCAGGAGCTGGGGGTGCGTGGCACGGGTGCGGCAGCCCACTGGCCGCTGACCATAGCGTTTGGCGCGGTTGCCGCCTACACGTACGCCGGCGGCTTGCGGGCGCCGGCACTGACCGCGTTCGCCAAGGACATCCTGATCTATGTGACGGTGATAGTTGCCGTCGTCTACATCCCTTTCAAACTGGGCGGCTTCGCTGCGATCTTCGCAGTCGCGGGCCAAGCTTTGGCGCATCGGCCCGTGCCCGGCGCGTTGATCCTTGCGCCCAAGGATTTTACCGCTTATGCGACGCTGGCGCTTGGCTCGGCGCTCGCCTTGTTCATGTACCCGCACTCGATCACGGGCGTGCTAAGCAGCAGCGGGCGCGCCGTTATCAGACGCAATGCCGCCCTGCTGCCGGCGTACAGTCTGCTTCTCGGCTTGATAGCGCTTTTGGGTTACATGGCGATCGCGGCGGGCATCAAGCCGATCAATCCCAACTACGCAATCTTGGACCTGTTCGTCAAGATGTTCCCGGCGTGGTTCGTCGGCGTCTGTTTTGCGGCCATCGCCGTCGGTGCGCTCGTGCCGGCCGCCGTCATGTCGATCGCGGCCGCAAATCTATGTGCGCGCAACATCTACCGCCAGTACCTGAGGCCGCGCTGCTCGGCGCGCCAAGAATCCGATGTGGCGAGGATCTCGTCGCTCCTCATCAAGGCCGGCGCTTTAGGCTTCGTAATCTGGTTGCCGACGGCGTACGCGATCGATTTGCAACTGCTCGCCGGAGGCTGGGTCTTGCAGACCTTACCCGCAATCGTCGTCGGCCTGTACGGCCGCTGGCTGCACCGTTGGGCGCTGCTCATCGGTTGGGCAGTCGGCATGCTTGCAAGCACTGCGATGGCCGTATCGCAAGGCTTCAAGCCGGTCTATCCGCTGCACGTCGGAGGCTGGGTCGTACCCGGGTACGCGGCGTTTTATGCCCTGCTGGCCAATCTCGCGGTCACGGCCGCCTTGAGCGCCGTCTTCAATGCCGCCAACATCCCGAGCGGCGACGACAGGACGAGCGCTAGCGACTATACTGAAGCCCTTGGGCCATCGCGTTGACCGTCCTGTCGACATCCGACACCGAATGGGCCGCCGTCAAGAACATCACTTCCATCTTGGAAGGCGCGAGCAAAACGCCCGCGGCCAGCATGGCCCAGTAGAAGCGGGCGTAGGCTGCGCCGTCCGCCGCCGCCGCTTCGGCAGCGTCGCGATGTGCTTGGCCGGCGCGGAACATGAAGTCGACGATGGAACCGATGGTCACCACCGGATACGGCAAGGCCGCGTCGGCCAGCGCCTTGCGCATCCCCTGCGCCAAGCGCTGTGCGATGGCTTCGACCCGCGCGTAGATGCTCGGATCGCCTTCAAGCACGTCCAAGAATGCGTTGGCGGCCGCGACGCAAACAGGATTGCCCGAGAACGTACCGCCGGCGAACACCGGACCGCGCGGCGCCAACGAGTTCATAACGTCTGCTCGCCCGCCAAAAGCGGCGATCGGCAGTCCGCCGCCGAGCACTTTGCCTATGCACGTCAAGTCGGCACTGACATCGAGCCGGCCTTGGGCGCCGCCGAGGCCCAGGCGAAAGCCCGTGATCACTTCGTCGAAGATCGTCAGCGCTTTGAACTTTCGACAAAGCGCGCACAGTTCGCTCAAATAGCCGGCCAGCGGTAATACCAGGCCCATGTTGGCCGCGATGGGCTCGATGATGACGGCGGCGATGTCCTCAGGATGTTGAACGAACGCGGCATTTAGAGCCGCGATGTCGTTGTAGGGCACGACCACGACGTCCCGGCTAACGCCGCGCGTCACGCCGCTGAGGTGGTGCGCCGGCGTATTAGCGGATGCGCCGGCGGCGAAGATCATGGCATCGCTATGGCCGTGGTAGTTCCCGGCGAAGCGGACCACCTTGCTGCGGCGGGTGTGTGCGCGCGCCAGCCGCAGGGCGCTCATGCATGCCTCCGTGCCGGTGCTCGTGAAGCGAAGCCGCTGCAGTGAGGGCATGTGGCCGGCGATGCGCTCGGCCAAGCGGATCTCCGCGACGTGCGTGGTGCCGTACACGGCACCGCCGGCTGCAGCTCGGGCCACCGCCTCGGCGATGCCCCGATGGCCGTGACCTAAGAAGACGGGTCCGTAGGCGCAAAGGTAATCTATGTAGTCGCGGCCGTCGACGTCGACGACATGGCTACCGCTCGCCGACGCGATCAACGGGCCGGCGCAGCCCATCGGCTCCCCCGCCCGCACGGGCGAGTCGACGCCGCCCGCGAGAATGCGCTGCGCCCGGGCGAACTCGGCACGCGAACCGGGGCCTGGGGCGGCAGGCGGCATGAGGCCTCGTCTCACCAGACGCATAATATCGGATGCCTCCAGCGTCTTCCCGC
>JALYUR010000029.1 GCA_030853635.1 Vulcanimicrobiota bacterium
AACGCGACGATCTTCGAAAATAACATCGTGCAGACGATCGCTTCGGCGGCGGGAACGTTGTCGTCCATCATCTTCGTGCTGCCGGGCCTCATCATGGTCGGCTGGTGGACGCACTTCCCGTTCTGGGAATCGTTCGGCGTCTGCGTCATCGGCGGGGTGCTGGGCGTGATGTACAGCGTGCCGCTGCGCCGGGCGCTAGTCACCAATTCCGATCTGCCGTACCCTGAGGGACGCGCCGCCGCCGAAGTGTTGAAAGTCGGCGTCGGATCGCGCAGCCAAACCCAAGAAAGACTCGGCGAAAACAAACAAGGTCTCATCGCGCTCGTACTGGCCTCGGTCGTGTCGGCCGGCTACGCTCTGATCGTCGCGGCGCGCGTCTTCACCGACACGCTGGCCGGCTATTTTCGAGTCGGCTCGGCGGCGACGGGTTTTGGCGTCGCCATGTCGCTCGCGCTGGTCGGCGCCGGTCATCTTATCGGCCTTTCGGTCGGCCTTGCGATCTTGGCGGGACTCGTGCTGGCCTGGGGGATATTGACCCCAATCCTCACTGCGCTGCATCCAGCGGCCGGCCCGGCCAGCGACGTCGCGCTCGCCGTGTGGTCCCAGCAAGTGCGCTTCATCGGGGCGGGTACCATCGGCATCGCCGCCATCTGGTCGCTCACTAAACTCATGAAACCCGTTTATGCGGGCATCACATCGTCGATCGCCGCGTCGCGCCGCCTGCCCGCCCAGCCCGGCGAGCTGCAAGAGCTGCCGCGCACGGAGCGCGATCTGCCGATCAACATCGTGGCGATCATCAGTCTGGCTTGCTTCATCCCGCTCGCCGCTTTGCTGGCGATCTTCCTCAGCGGCACTGAGATCGCGTCGCTGACGGTGCCGCTGGTGATCGCCGGGCTGCTCTACATCGTGGTGGCCGGCTTCTTCGTCGCATCCGCCTGCGGATACATGGCCGGCCTCATCGGATCATCCAACAGCCCGGTGTCGGGCTTGGGCATTCTCAGTGTCATCGGTGCTGCGTTGATCCTGCTCGCAGTCGCCAAGAGCAGCGGCACGGCCGGCATGACGGCGCTCGTCGCATATGCGTTGTTCGTCACCGCCGTTCTCTTGAACATCGCGACGATTTCGAACGACAACCTGCAAGATCTCAAGACCGGGCAGCTCGTCGACGCGACTCCATGGCGCCAGCAAGTGTCCTTGATATGCGGCGTCGTCTTCGGCGCGGCGGTGATCCCGCCGATTCTCGATCTGCTCAACAAGGCATACGGCTTCGGCGCAGGTCCGCACGCGCTGCCGGCGCCGCAGGCGACCTTGATATCGGCGCTAGCCAAGGGCGTGATCCAAGGACAGATTCGCTGGGATCTAATCGGCATCGGTGCAGGCATCGGCGTCGTCGTAATTTTTGTCGACGAAATGTTGCGCGCACGGACGCCTTGGCAGCTGCCGCCGCTGGCCGTTGGGCTGGGCATTTACCTGCCGGCCGCCACGACGTCGGCGGCGGTCATCGGCGCCGTCATCGGTTGGGCTTACAACCGCCGGGTGCAAAACGCTCCCAACGGCGACATCGCGAAACGTATGGGAGTGCTCATCGCTTCGGGGATGATCGTCGGAGAAAGTTTGTTCGGCGTGCTGCTGGCCGGCACGATCGTCGCGTCCGGCAAGGCGACCCCATTTGCGATCGTCGGCGATGCCTTTCAGCCGCTCGCGATGCTGCTGGCCGCCACCGGCTTCGCCGTCGCCATTTATGCGCTCTATCGCTGGAGCGCCCGCGCCGCGCAACGCCTAGGCACGTCGTAAGCACCTCACCGTAGCACGACTTTCGCGGCGGCAAACCGCTCGCAAAAAAGGGCTCCGTCGCCAAACGGAGCCCGGCGCTTGCCCTTTAGCTCTTCCGGTTACATTTTCGTGCAGTCTTGGTAGCCCATGCGCTTCCAGCCGCCTTGCATCATTGCAAAAGATTCGTGGCGCATCTTGCTGTCCGAATAACGGGTTACGGTGTCGCGCACCCGCATGTTCCCATGCGGTCCGCTCATCATTCCCGTCATGGACATCTTGTTGCCCATCCAACCCCCCATGGTCTCCATGAAGCCGTCGCCCTCATCATCGATGCCGTTGAAAACGCCGTTGGGCCGCGCAGACATGTGTGCCATGAACATTGGACGCCCGTTTTCGGACGAAGTCATATCGATCCAGTGGCTCATCTCGTTCATTTTCATAGCCATCATGGTGTTCGACGTGCGCGCCGGCATCTTGCCCATGGCCATCTCGTGACCTTGGCAGGACCACGTTCCCAATTCCCATCCCGGTTTCGCCATGCTGTCGCCTTGCATGGTAGACATCTTCGGTGCGGCCTGGGCGGGGGTAAGCCAGCTTGAGTGAACCGCGACAAAAGATAATACCGCGGCAGCGCTTAGTGCGAAAGCCTTAGTCATCAACCGTCTCCTTCCAAAGCAGAATCAGGGGGAGGGCTTAGGAACAGCCGTTTGCTCGCTCCCGAAGGTTTCCTCCCGCTTGACGTAAACCCAACCACAAGAGGAGCGCGATTTGGAATCACTGCCCGACAACTCAGGCGTAAAGCTTTTCCCGCCGCTTATTTACCTCGCCGGCTTGAGCGCGGGTCTCGTGCTGCAGAAGGTCGGCCGCCTGACCAGCATCCCGCGCAACCTGCGCCGCCCCTTATCCGTGGGGTTTTTGGCAGTTGGCCTCGGGCTGATAGCCCCTTCGTTCCGAGCCTTTCGCAAAGCCAGCACGAATATCGATGTCAGAGAGCCTTCCACCACCATCGTGACGGCGGGACCTTACCGGCTGACCCGCAATCCGATCTATCTCGGTCTAGCAAACGTTTATGTCGCCGCCTCGCTCCGTTTTGATTCAGTGTGGTCTTTGATCTTGTTGCCGGCCGTCTTGTATACGGTGCAGCACACCGTGATCGAATCGGAGGAGCGTTACCTCGAGCGCAAATTCGGCGCCGAATATTTGGCGTATAAAGCAAGCGTCAACCGCTGGTTGTGATGTTCGAGCAGTCTAGCGCCGGCCGGTCCGCCGCTCGTCGGCGTCTT
>JALYUR010000068.1 GCA_030853635.1 Vulcanimicrobiota bacterium
GCAAGCGCAGCAAAAGTGCGCTTCGGCGACTCGCAGATCGAGATGGCCCATGGGGCCGGCGGCAAAGCAAGCCGTCGGCTCATCGAGGGCTTGATGCTGCCGTTGCTTTCCAATCCAACGCTCGAATCGCTGTCTGACTCGGCGGTGTTTGCGTTCAACGGTTCGCGCGTCGCTACTACGGCCGATGCTTTCGTCGTCAAACCGCTGCGCTTTCCGGGCGGCTCCATCGGAGAACTGGCCGTCAACGGCACCCTGAATGATCTAGCCGTTTCAGGCGCGCGCCCGCTCGTACTCATGGCGACCTTCATCTTGGAGGCGGGACTGCCGGGCGCTGCCCTGCAAGCCGAGGTCGAAGCGATGGCCGACGCGGCGCGGCGCGCCGGAGTTCAAGTCGTCGGCGGCGACACCAAGGTCGTCGAACACGGCTTGGCCGACGGCATGTACATCTCGACTTTCGGCTTCGGCGAAGTGGACGCTCGCGTGAATCTGGGCGTAGCGGGCGTCCGGCCGGGGGACCGCATCCTGCTGTCAGGCCCCATCGGCGATCACGGCATCACCATACTGCTGGCGCGCGGCGAACTGGACCTCGAAGCCGATCTTCGCTCCGACACGCGGGCTTTGACGCCCTTGGTGAACGCGTTGATCGAAGCGGCTGCGCCTGGCCTTCGCTGGATGCGCGATCCAACTCGCGGCGGCGTCGCCACATCGCTCAACGAGCTGGTCCGCGAGAGCGGCTTGGGCGCCGTGCTTTATGATGAGCGCGTCCCCGTCCGCGGCGAAGTGCGGGGCGCCTGCGAGATCCTGGGCCTCGATCCGCTGCATATCGCCAACGAAGGCCAGTTGCTGACCGTGGTCAGCCCGCAGTACGCGGACGCGGCATTGGCGGCGGCGCGGGCGACCGGCGGCGCGGAGGCTGCCGTCTTCATCGGAGAGATTCGCGCGGAGCCTAAAGGCACCGTGCTGGCGGTTACGGAGTACGGCGGAAGCCGCGTGATCGACATGCTGGTAGGCGATCCACTGCCGCGCATATGCTGACCCAAGACTTCGGCCTGGCGCAACTGGCAGCGTTTGCGGCTGGGCAGCTCGGCGAGCGCAACCGCGTTTCGCGCGAGTTCTTTCCCAAGGAATGCCGCCGGCTGGCGGACGTCTGCCGCGAGATGTCGGAACGTTTTCTCAAGGGCGGCCGGCTGCTGGCTTTCGGCAGCGGGCCCTATGCGACCGACGCGCAGCACGTGTCGGTGGAATTCGTGCACCCGGTTATCGTCGGGAAACGGGCGCTGCCTGCGTTGGACCTGAGCATGGCTTACGGGCCGTGGCTTGAAGCGGTGTTGCTGCCTGACGACATCGTCATGGGCTTTGGCCCTCCCCAGGGCGATGCGTCAGTGCAACGCGTCCTGGATTACGCTCGGCGGCGCGGGGCGCTCACGCTGGCGCTGCCCGGCAGCGAAGCGGATTATGCGGTCGATGCGCCGAGCCAAGACCCGTACGTGCATCAAGAGATGATCGAGATTCTGTACCACACGTTGTGGGAAACCGTTCACGTTTTCTTCGAACACCGTGAAATGGGGCACGACGTGGGGGCCTCGAGCTTTTTGTATCCATTCTTGGGCCAGGGGCGCCAAGACCTAACGCCTATAGTCGAAGAAGTAGCGGCTTCGATCGTGATGAAGGCCCAGGACGACGAGCGCCTGCGCCGTGACGTTGCGGCGGACCAAGCGCAGGCAATCGCTTCGGCGACGCTGGGGATGCACGAGCGGCTAGCTGCTGGCGGCAAGCTCATCCTCTTCGGAAACGGCGGGTCAGCCACCGATGCAAACGACTGGGCTTTGGACTGCGTGATGCCGGCTAACGGCTGGAAGCCGGTCCCGGCGATATCGCTTTCGCTCGAGCCCGCCAACATCACGGCGATCGCCAACGATGTCGGGGCCGAAGTCATCTTCTTGCGCCAGTTCATCGCCCAAGCGCAAGCCAACGACGTCGCGGTCGCTATTTCGACTAGCGGCGGCTCGGCTAACATCATCATGGCTTTGGAGGAGGCACGCAGGCGCGGGTTGCTGACGGTAGCTTTGCTGGGCTATGACGGCGGTGAAATCGTTCGGCGCGGCTTGGCCGATCACGCTGTCGTCGTTGGGTCCGATTACATTCCGCGCATCCAAGAAGTACAGGCGTCCGTGTATCACATCATCCGGGCGGGCTTGGGCATGGCCGGAGCCGGCCATGCCGCTTGAGCTTTACGGCAGCCGCAGCTGTCCGCAGACGGCCGAGCTGCGCGAAGACTTGGAATGGCGCCGCCAATCCTTCGTGGAGTACGATGTGGAGGCCGACGCCGAAGCGTTACAGAGGATGTTGACCCTTACGGCCGGCAATCGGATGGTGCCAGTGCTCGTCCAGGACGGCCGCGTCGCTCAGATAGGCTGGCAGGGACGCGGTTGCTACATCGGTAGCCAGTCAAAATAGTTGCGGCAATTCGCTGCTTAAAGGAGCGATTATGGAAAAGGACCGAGATAAGCCGGACTCTTCTAAGGGAGCGGGCGACAGCCAGACCCGCCGCGGCGAAGACGTCAGCGGGCAAAAGAAAGAAGTGGGTCGCCAAGATACCGGCAAGCACGGCCAAACCGATCGGCCGAAGGGCGAATCGGACATGCGCGACAAAACGGGCGTGGATCCGCAAGACCCGATAGACCCGGACAGCCCCAACCTCATCGGCCCGTAGTTCGTAGACGCCGACGGACGCCAAGCGCCTGCACATCCGGGGCGTTGTGCAGGGCGTCGGCTTTCGCCCTTTCGCCTTCCGCCTCGCTTGCGAACACGGACTGGCCGGCTGGGTGCGCAACGGCGAAAGCGGCGTCGAGATCCACGTCGAGGGGTCTTGCGAAGCCCTAGCTTCGTTTACACGCTCGGTCGCAAGCCAAGCGCCGCCGGCGGCGCGCATCGACAGTTTCCAAGCGGAGCAAGCGCAAGTTCAAGGCTTGGCTGCCTTCGCCATCGTTGAAAGCCAAAAACAAGAGCACCCGACGGTGGGCGTGAGCCCCGACTTAGCGATTTGCTCAGCCTGTTTGGAAGAGCTCAACGATCCTGCGGACCGGCGCTTCGGTTACCCTTACATCAATTGCACGAACTGCGGACCGCGCTACAGCATCATCCTCAGTCTGCCGTACGACCGGCCGAACACCACGATGCGTGATTGGGCCCTGTGCGCGCAGTGCAGCCGAGAATATCATGACCCGGCGGACCGACGTTTCCACGCCCAACCCGTCGCATGCCCGCGCTGCGGTCCGAGTTATCGCCTGCTGCGCGGCGACGCGTTGAGCGCGGGCGATGCTGCTGTCGACAAGGCCGTCGAGCTGCTGAACGACGGCGCGATCGTCGCCGTCAAAGGTCTCGGCGGATACCATCTGGCCTGCGATGCGCGCGCGCCGGCCACCGTGCGGGCGTTGCGGGAGCGTAAGTACCGTAAAGAGCGTCCGTTCGCGCTAATGGTGCGCGACCTGTGCGTGGCGCGCGACCTGGCAGATGTTTCGCCCCAAGCCGAGGCCCTCTTGACGTCCGTGCAGCGCCCGATCGTCCTGGCACGCGCCAAAATTCGGCTGGACGAGGTAGCGCCGGACAACGATGAGTTGGGGATCATGCTGCCCTACACGCCGCTTCAATACCGCCTCTTCGCAGCCGGCGCGCCTGACGTGCTGGTGATGACCAGCGCCAACCGTTCAAGCGAGCCGATCGCATACAAGGACGACGATGCGCTGCGGTCGTTATCGGGCATCGCGGATGCCTTCTTGCTGGGCGGACGGGAAATAGCGCGCCGTATCGACGATTCGGTCACGCGCATCGGACCGTTCGGAGAGACGGTGCTGCGCCGCGCGCGCGGGTACGCTCCGCAGGCTGTCGCTCGGCTACCGGTCAGCGGGCCAATTTTAGCTTTAGGGGCGGACCTCAAGAACGCTATCACCCTGGTAGTTGACGGCCAAGCGTTCGTCAGCCAGCACATCGGCGACTTGGAGCAGCACGAAGCTTTGGAATCCTTCAAGCGCACGATCGCTGATCTTTGCGCGATGTACGAAGTTTCGATGGATGAGCTGCTCGTCGCCCACGATGCGCATCCCGAGTACGCGAGCACCGCTTACGCGGCGACGCTGCCCGGCCGGCACGTAGCCGTGCAGCATCACCGTGCGCACGTCGCAAGCGTGCTGGCAGAACGCCAAGATTGGCACACGCCTGTCGTCGCTGCGTCGTTCGACGGCACGGGTTACGGTGACGATGGGTCCATCTGGGGCGGCGAGGTCTTCAGCGGCAGCGTCGCCGCCGGCTTCGTGCGCGTTGCGTCTTTGCGGCCGGCGCTGCTGCCGGGAGGTGATGCCGCGGCACGCTTTCCGGTCCAAGCCGCCGCCGGCTTCCTCGCTCAGATCGGCAACTTGCCGGACTTGTGCGCGGCTCCGTTCGACTTCCCCGGGCGCTATCGTCAAGCGCTGCAACTGGTGCAAAAGCGCGTGCGGACGTTTGAGACCACATCGGTGGGACGTCTGTTCGACACCGTGGCGGCGCTGCTGGGTTTCACCCGTGAGATAAGTTTCGAAGGTCAAGCCGCCATGTGGCTCGAGCACCTGGCCCAGTCAGGCGATGCGGTTCCAGCGTATGACTTTCCG
>JALYUR010000074.1 GCA_030853635.1 Vulcanimicrobiota bacterium
ACGTCGAGCAGTACGAGGTCTGGCCTTCCGGCGGCGATGCGCGAGAGCTCGCACGTCTCGATGCACTCCGGTATGACGAGAAAACGTTCGTCCTTAGCCAGCAGTTGGCAAAGGCTCTTGCGAAACAGCGTTTGCTGCTCGATGATTGCCAGCCGGACGCTTTTCATGTGCCTTTTCCTCTTTGGACTTGACCAGAGGATGGAACAGCGCCCAAGCGGAGTACGCTTTTGATTGGGCCCTGCCCCGTGCGTTCCTTATACCATAAGTAGCAGTACGTAAGTAACCCCTGGAATCAGGGGAAGTCCCATAGTCGCCGGAAAAGTCCTGGGACTTACAGCCCATGGTCCTACGCCGTGGTGAAATCAAGAGGACGCTCATGCCGACGTCTTTGCAGTCGCGCAAGCCGGTCTCTCCTGTCCCTGGCTCCCCGATGCTCGGCCAAGCTCCGCACCGTCAGATCCCTCCGTCGCTGATCATCGATGCTGACGGCCGCGTGGCGATGCTCAACGGTGAAGCGGTCAAGTTACTGAGCGAGATGCTGCCTTCTGCTTGCGCGTTGCTCCCAGGAGCCGATCTTTCGCCGCCGCTCAAGCCCCTCGTCCCCGAGCTGCGCCGACGGTTGCGCGGACGAAGCGATGCCGCCGCGGTTGCGCTTTTAAGCGCCGACGTTTGCGTTCGCGCCTGCCTGTTGACCGCCGCGGACCGCCCGCACCTCATGCTGATCTTCGAACGGATCGCGCGCCGCGATGCCGTCCAATCGAACTTGCAGCGCTATGCTTTGACGCCGCGGGAGTGCGACGTGGTGCTGCTCGTGCTCTACGGCTATTCCAACCGCCGTATCGCCGACCAATTATTCCTGGCCGAGTACACGGTCGAGGATCATCTCAAACGCGTCTTCGCAAAGATGGCAGTGCGGACTCGCACTGCGCTGGCCGCCAAGATCTTGGGTTGGCGCGACTCGGGCTAAGCGGCTAGGACGCATGGGCGCAAGCGCCGAAATACCGGCGCGTGACCTCGGCGACTCAAGCGCGTACCGCGCTGTACGACGCTCACCTGCGCCTCGGTGCAAAGATGTCCCCCTTCGGGGGTTTTCTTATGCCCATCGTGTACGGCGGCATCCTTGCGGAGCACAGCGCCGTTCGGCGCGCGGTGGGGATTTTCGACTTGTCGCACATGGGCCAGTTTGTCGCCGCCGGCGCGCAAGTCGCAGAGTGGCTCGACGGGCTCACCGCCAACTCCGTCGCAAACATGCGCCCGAACCAAGCTCGCTACAACATCTTCACCAACGACGGCGGTGGTGCGCTCGACGACACGATCATCTACCGCTTCGCTGATCGCTGGCTGATCGTGGTGAACGGATCCAACACCGAGAAGATGTGGCGCCGCTTATCGTCGCAGGTCCGCCCTGGTATCGTGCTCAACGACCGCACGCCGCTGTCCGCGCTGATCGCCCTGCAAGGACCGCGCGCGCTAGAGGTCCTTGCGCCGCTGAGCGACGTCGACTTGGGCGCCCTCAAGTATTATCACGCGATCGAAGGTACCGTCGCCGGCGTGCCGGCGGAGGTCGCCCGCACCGGCTATACCGGAGAAGACGGCTTCGAGCTTTTCGTAGCGGCCGAACAGGCGTCGGCGCTGTGGGAGCGCTTTTTGGTCGAAGGTAGGCGGGTCGGCTTGCGCCCTGCCGGCCTAGGGGCACGCGACATCTTGCGGCTTGAAGCGGGCATGCCGCTGTACGGCCACGAGCTGTCGGAAGAGATCACTCCTTTGATGGCCGGCCTCGATTGGGCGGTAAAGTTCGACAAGCCGAAATTTCCGGGAAAGGAAGCGCTTTTGCGGCAGAAGTCGATCGGCGGCTACGACAGAATCGTCGGGCTCACGATGGATGGACGCGCGCCGGCGCGAGCCGGTTACTCGGTCTACGCCGACGGCGCCAAAGCCGGCGAGATCCGCAGCGGTTCGCCCGCGCCCGCGTTGGGCGGCAAGAACGTAGCCACGGCGCTGGTCGGCGCCCGTTTTGCCGCCATCGGAACGAAGCTGGAGGTGGACATTCGCGGTCAGCGCCACGGTGGCGTAGTCGCGCCCCAACCGTTTTACACGCGGCCGAGAAACGACGCGCGCTAGGAGGACGATTCCGTGCCCCAACCAGCTGATAGGCTGTACACCAAAGAGCATGAATGGGTGAAGTTCGAAGCGCGCAGCGCGACCATCGGGATCACCGATTACGCGCAATCGTCGCTGGGTGATATCGTCTATGTCGAAATGCCCAAGCCCGGGGCACGGGTAGAGCGCGCGAAGGCCATGGGCGTCGTCGAATCGGTCAAGGCGGTCTCGGACATCTACGCTCCTGTCTCCGGCACGGTCAGCGAGGTCAATCCAGCGGTCGATGCCGACCCGGCGACCGTGAACGGCGATCCGTACGGCTTAGGCTGGCTCGTCAAGGTCACGGTCGACGAGCGGCAGCCCGACGGGTTGCTGGCGGCCGAGGCCTACGACGAATTGCTCAGCGCTCAAGCGCACTGAACGGCTTCATGTACGCACCTCATACGGACGCGGACGTCCGGGCGATGCTCGATGTCATCGGTGCGCCGTCGTTAGAGGCGCTGTCCGCGCCGCCCCAAGGCCTTGAGATCCGCGAGCGGCTGAGCCTAGCGCCGGCGATGGCCCAGGCCGATGCGTACTCGCACATCCGCGCGCTGGCGGCTGATAACACCGCAAGCTCGCTGCCCTGTTTCATCGGCGCCGGCGCGTACCGTCACTACATCCCACCGGCGGTTCCATCGCTGGCCACGCGCGCCGAATTTCTCACAGCTTACACTCCTTATCAGGCCGAGGCCAGCCAAGGCAGCCTGCAGGCGATATACGAGTGGCAGACTTACATGTGCCTGCTCAACGGGCTCGATGTGAGCAACGCGTCGGTTTACGATGGCGCTACCGCCCTGGTCGAGGGCGTCATAATGGCGGCCGGGGCGACCGGCCGCCGCCGCGTTGCGATCAGCCGCGCCGTTCATCCGCAGTATCGAGCCGTGCTAGACACCTATGCCTCCGGCATGGGGCTGACGGTCGACCATTTGGCCACCGACGAGTCGGGCTTGACGTCGCTGCCGCAGCGCTTGGAGAGCGGCGATAATGCTTTGGCAGCCGCGATCGTTCAAAGCCCTAATTTTTTCGGCTGCATCGAGAACGTGTCGAGCTGGTCCAAGCTGGCCAAGGACAGCGGCGCGCTTTGCATCCAAGTGGTCGCCGAAGCGCTGTCGCTCGGAGTCCTCAAGTCGCCCGGGGAATCCGGGGTCGATATCGCGGTCGGCGAGGCGCAGTCGTTGGGCTTGCCGTTGGGTTACGGCGGCCCTTACGTCGGCTTCGTGGCGGCGACCAAAGAGCACGTGCGCCGCATGCCGGGCCGGCTCGTCGGGGAGACGACGGACATCGACGGGCGGCGTGCCTACGTCTTGACGCTGCAAGGGCGCGAGCAGCACATCCGCCGGGAGCTGGCCACGTCAAATATCTGCACGAATCAGGCGCTGTGCGCGCTGATGGCGACCGTGTATTTGGCGACGGTAGGCGCCAAAGGCCTGCGCGCCATAGCGGTGGCCAATCTCAGCCGCGCGCGCGAACTGGCAGCGGCGCTCTGCGCTATCGACGGAGTGGCGCTTGGCTCGGACGCGGCTTATTTCAACGAGTTCGTAGTCGAACTGCCGGTGCTCGCCGCCGATGTCGCCGCCCGGCTCGCGCGCCGCGGCATCCTCGCGGGCCTGCCGCTTTCGCGCTTTTATCCCGACCGCCCGCACGCGCTGCTCGTCTGCGCCACCGAGACGGTTTCGCGCGCCGACATCGACCGCTTGACCGCCGCGCTCGGCGAAGAGGTTCGACGTGCCGTCGCTGCTGTTTGAGCAGGGTCAGTCCGGCAGGGGCAGCGACTTCGTCGCTGATCGAGGACGCGCGGAAGACTTTTTAGACCCCAAGTTCTTGCGCGCCGGACTGCCGTTGCCTGACTTAGCCGAGATAGAGGTGGCGCGACATTTCACTTCGCTGTCGCAGCGCAACTTCTCGGTCGATACGAATTTCTATCCGCTGGGCTCTTGCACGATGAAGTATAATCCCAAGCTCAACGAGGCGGTCGCCGCGTTTGCGGGCTTTACAGACCTTCATCCGTTCGCGCCGGACGAGGGCGCCCAAGGCGCCCTGGCGCTGTTATGGCACATGGAGCGCTCGCTGACGAGTCTGTTCGGGATGCATGCTTTCTCTTTGATGCCGGCAGCCGGAGCACACGGCGAAATCACTGCGATGCTGATGGCCAAGCGCTACTTCGCCGCCAAGAACCAGCCGGAGCGTGACACATGCATCGTTCCTGATACGGCGCATGGCACCAACCCGGCAAGCGCGGCCATGGTCGGCTATCGGGTCATGTCCATACCGTCGACTGCGCGCGGCCGGACCGATATGAAAGCGTTGAAGGCCGCTTTAAACTCGCGCATCGCCGTATGCATGATGACCAATCCCAATACGCTTGGCTTGTTCGAGGACGAGATCACCGAAATGACTGGGGCCGTGCACGATTGCGGCGGACTCATGTATTACGACGGTGCCAACGCCAACGCCATCGTCGGCCTGTGCCGTCCCGGCGATATGGGATTCGACCTGCTGCACTTGAACTTGCACAAGACCTTTTCGGTGCCGCACGGTGGCGGGGGGCCGGGCTCGGGGCCCGTAGGCGCAAATACCGGCCTCGCGCCGTATCTGCCGAAGCCGACGGTGGGACGCCGCCGCGACGGCACGTTCTTTCTCGACGCCGACATGCCCGACAGCATCGGCCCGGTACGCGGCTTCTGGACGCATTTTCTGGCCGTCGTGCGGGCCTATGCTTATGTCATCGTGCACGGCGCCGACGGACTCAAACGCAATAGCCAGCTGGCCGTTCTCAACGCTAATTATCTGCGTGCTAAGGTAAAGGATTTGCTGGCCGTGCCGTACTCCGATTTCTGCCGGCATGAGTTCGTTTGCTCGGCCGAGGCGTTGAAGCGCGAGACCGGCGTCCGAGCGCTCGACATCGCCAAAGGCCTGCTCGATGCCGGCGTTCACGCTCCTACGATGTACTGGCCGCACGTCGTGCCCGAATGCTTGATGATCGAGCCGACAGAAACCGAGACGCGCGACGTTTTGGACGCGTTCGTCGAGTCGTTGCGGTCCCTCGTGCAACAGTCGCGCAGCGACCCACAGTCGATGGCACGGCTGCCGCTGCACACGCCGGTGCGCCGGGTCGACGAAGCCCGCGTCGGTCGCCTGGCTAACAAGGGTATCGGCTTGCGCTGGTGGCCCGATGGCCAAGGAACAGACTAACCTTCGCGCCCTGCGGCGCACGGGACGAGTAAGGCACGAACGGTCGGCTGGCGGTTTGGTGCTCAAGGCGGACCGTTCGAGTTACGTCGGCCTCCTCATCGGCCGTAACTCGCCGCGCATCTGGTCGTTGCCAAAAGGCCATGTCGAGCCGGATGAAAGCATCGAACAAGCAGCCGTCAGAGAAGTCAAGGAAGAGACTGGAATAGACGCGAGCATCGTCGCGGGGCTGTCCGACATCCGCTACTGGTTTTACAGCAATCGGACCAAGCACAGCAAGGTCGTGCATTTCTACCTGATGCGCTACTTAGGCGGCTCGGACACGCCGCAGCTGGCTGAGGTCGATGAGACCGCCTGGGTGCCATTCGATGAGCTCCCCAAGATCTTGACCCATCTCAACGAACGAAAGCTGATCGACATCGCGCGCGATATCGTCTTCGCCGACGACGCGGATTTGGGGCTGGCGTAGGGCGCTATGCTCAGCCGTCGTCGGGCGGCGGCTCGCAGGGTGGAGCGAGGGACCGGAGGAAGAACGTATGGTCGATTGCGCCGGCCGCATGCCGGCCGGCGCTTGCGCGCTTACGGAAGGGGCGCTTTGCGATAGCGGTCGAGGCATCATCCCAGGCGGCGTCGGCTCCCAGCGCGCTGCTCGTCCAGTTGGACGTGTTCGACGGGCCGCTGGACCTGCTTTTGCGACTCGTGACGCAAGAAGACATCGATATCGCTCGGGTCAGTCTCGCGTCGGTGTGCGAACAGTATCTCGCCTACGTTTCTCTCATGGAAGCGCTCGATATCGACGTCGCGAGCGAGTATCTGGTGATCGCGGCAACGCTAGTCTTCATAAAATCGAAAAGGCTCTTGCCGCCGCCGCCGCCGCCTTTCGTGGATGACGTAGCGATCGAAGCGGCGGACGCCGAAGAAACATTGCGCGAGCGCTTGAGAGCGTATCACTACTTCAAGCAGGCCGGCGCGATGCTGCGGCAGCGGTTGGAGCGCAACGCCGCATATTATCCGAGGCCGCCGGCGCAAGAAGAGGGGCTGACCCAGCGCTACGCGCTCGATGCCGAGGCACTCGCCGCAGCTTTCGCTCGGGTAATCGAAAACGCTCGCGCCAAGCCTGCGATCGTCAAGCGCGACGCTTACTCGGTGATCGTGAAGATGAACTGGACGCTTGCGCAAGTGCGCGAACGCGGCTCGCTCTTGTTTTCCGAGTTGATAGCCGGCTGTCAAAGGCTTGAAATCATCGTGACGTTCGTAGCCGTGCTGGAGCTGCTCCGTCAACGCAAGATCGGTTTCGCGCAGACCCGTGCGTTCGCCGATATCCTTTTGTTGCCGGCTTCTAAAGCCAAGCCGGAGCCGCTTGCCGAGTCTGCGTAGGCGCATCGAAGCGCTGCTGTTCGTCGCGGGGGAACCTGTTCAACAGCACGACCTGTGCGCGGCGACAAGCGCGCGCGCTGAGGACGTGCGGGCCGCGCTTGTAGACTTGCAGCACTCGGTTGTCGATCGGGGTTTCGTCTTGCGGGAGCTGGCCGGCGGCTGGATGCTTTCCTCGCATCCGGACTGCCGCGAAGACGTCGAGCGCTTCTTGCTGCCGCCGAAAGCGTTTTTGTCGCCCGCGGCGTTGGAGACGCTGTCCATCGTCGCGTATCTGCAGCCCGTGACGCGCGCCGAGATCGAGAGCCTGCGCGGAGTCAACGCGGATGCGGTGATGAACACGCTCGAAAGCCGGCGCTTCATCCGCGAACTCGGGCGCAAGGATGCTGTCGGCCGGCCGATCCTGTACGGCACGACTGATTTTTTTCTCGAGGCGTTCGGCCTGCAGTCGCTCCAAGCGCTGCCGGAGCTGCCCGAAGGAGCTCCTAAGCGCATCGCCGGCTCGGTCGTACCATTACCGCTGTCGATCGCGCGCTAAGAGTCGCTTGCGCTTCGGATCCCACCTGCCCATCGGCGGTGGTTTCGCCAAAACCGTTGCCGACGCTCTGGCGGCCCACTGCCAGTGCATCCAAATATTTGCAGGCAATCCGCGCGCGTGGCGCATCGCGCCATTCGATGCGCCCGCCTGGGACAGCTTCCGGAGCGCCCGCCGGCGCCACGGTATAGCGCCGACTGTCATCCATACTTCTTATCTCGTCAACCTCGCTTCGGCCAACGCGGACTTGCGCCGCAAGAGTGCGGCCCTGGTGGCGCACGATTTGAGTGTCGCGGCGACGGCGGGCATCGAATACGTCAACACGCATCTCGGAAGCTACGCGAGCAGCGATTGTCTAGCCGGGTTAGAGCGGGTGACCCGTACTGTCGCTGCGCTGGTCCGCGGCGCGCCCCGTGGCCCCATGCTGCTGCTGGAGAACTCGGCCGGTGCAGGCGCGCTATGCGGCGCAGCGATCGAGGAACTAGCCGTAATCTTGGACCGCGTGAACAGTAAGCGCGTCGGCGTCTGCTTGGACACGGCGCACCTGTGGGCAGCCGGCTACGACATCTCCGACGCCCGCGGAGTGGCCTCGGTGCTGCGTCTCGTGGAACGGCACATCGGCTTAAATCGGGTGATGGCGTGGCATCTCAACGACACCCAGGTCGAGTTGGGTTCGCGGCGGGACCTGCACTGGCACATCGGGCGGGGGCGCATCGGCGAGGCGGGCTTCCGCGCTCTCGTGCGCAACCGCGCTTGCGCCCATGCATGCGGCATATGCGAAACGCCGAAACCGACCGAGCGCGGCTTCAGCAACGTCGGGGAAGTACGCAGGCTCGCCGGGGACAGCCAGGCCGCCGGGCGCGTCAAGCGGAACATTGGCGGCAAAGCGCGGTATGCACACGGGACATGAGATGCATCCAATGATCAAGGCGGCTCTAATCACGCTCTCAGCTGCGCTCATAGCCGCGTTCCCGCTGGCGGCTCTTGCCCGCGCCGGAGGCGGCCAGCACTTCGGCGGCGGGGGTGGGGGCTTCGGCGGCGGCGGCGGCGGGCTGTTCAGCCTTTGGCCGCTGCTGTTCTTGGGCCACGGAAGCGGTTTCAGCGGGCTCGTGGTCTTGCTGGTCATCCTCTATTTCTATCAGAAGATGCAGTCGCGCGGCGGTCAGGCCTGGACGCCCGCTCCGGCACAACAGTTTTACGGCGCGGGACCACAAACGCTCCCAGCAGACATCGGCTCAGGCCCGATCGATCCCCAAGCGATCGCCGCCGGTGTGGCAGCGCTCAAGGCCCGAGACCCAAACTTCGACGAGCGCGAGTTTGTGGATCGTGCTCAGACAGTGTTTTTCAAGGTGCAGCAGGCCTGGACGGCGCGCAACCAAGACATAGCTCGGGATGCGATGAGCCAATCGCTGTACGAGCGCCACAAGCTGCAGACGGACGCGCTGGTCGCAGCGCATCGCATCGATGTGCTACAAGACATCGTGATCGGCCACGCGCGCATCGCCGATGTGAGGCCGGGCCAACCGTACGATTCGATCGAGGTTTACTTTACCGCCAGCATGACCGATTACACGATCGATGAGCAAAGCCGGCAGATCGTCGAGGGTGACCGGTACCCGCAGACGTTCACCGAACGCTGGGGCTTTATCCGCAGGAGCGACGCCAAGTCGGTCGCCGTTGCGACGACATTGTCTTCGAGCTGCCCCGCTTGCGGCGCGCCGCTGAAACTTTCGGACGGGAAATGCGACTACTGCGGTGCGTTCGTCAAGACGTCGTCCGCCGATTGGGTTGTCGATACGATCGAGCAGATCGCATGACCCATGAGCCGGACGCGGCCGCTTCCAGCGACAGACGTCGGGCTCCGCGCTTCAACATCTCTCTTCACGTAGCGCTGACCGTGGCGCCGAGCGGTCAGCGCTACGACGCGATGGTCGACAACATCAGCCTCGGCGGTGTATTGCTCGTGACCGAAGCTCCGCTGGAGCGAGGCACTCAGATAGTCGTTCATATGCCGACGGATGAGACGCACACGGTCGATATCGCCGCCGCCATAGTGCGCACGTCCAGCGTCGGAGAATTCGGCGTCACGTTCATATCCCTGAGCGATCAGGAAATGGACAGGCTTGCGGATTTCGTCGAGCGTCGCGCTGACGACGCAATCCGCTTTTCTTGAGTCGTTGCAGCTAGCGGCCGATAAATACGTCCTATGGCTGTCCGAGGCCGCCTCGATCCAGCAAATGCTAACAACTCCAATCGCGATGAATCTGCGCGGTGCTTTCCCGCATACGGTGTGACCGGATTTGCAGACCACGGGTTTTAAGGTCAGCCTTGGAGCGTAAGGAGGCAGGCGCGTGAGAAAGCTGATCTCATCCGGGTCGCGCTTCGAGACCGAGATTGGGTATTCGCGCGCGGTGGTATGCGATGATCTGATATTCGTTTCGGGTACCACCGGTTACGACTACGAGACGATGGAAATCGCCGAAGACGTCGTTAAACAGGCCGAACAATGCATCCGTAACATCCAATGGGCGCTCGGCCAAGCGGGCAGCTCGCTGTGCGATGTCGTGCGCGTCCGCTACATCGTCACGGATGCAGACGATTTCGAGCGTTGTTGGCCGGTGCTGCGCCGCTATTTCGGCGATGTCCGGCCGGCCGCCACCATGCTCTCAGCTGCGCTCGCGGACAAGCTGATGAAGATCGAGATCGAGGTCACGGCCATAAGAGCCAAAGCGCCTCGCTGACAGGGCGGCGGGAGAAGATAGGAATCGAACCTACCGGTCCCCTTGCGAAGACCAACTGGTTTTGAAGACCAGCAGAGGCACCAGCCCCAAACTTCTCCCACGGCGCTCGAGTTTTTGGGTCGCCGTTAGATTTGTGGCCGCACGACCGCCGGCCTCGCTGGCGACGCCGAGCGGCGTCAAAGCGGGCTTGCCCTTGCTAATGCCGAAAACATCAGTGTAATGACGCAATTGAAGCCGTCTGCGGCCGCCACCCGACAGCCGGCTGCGGCTCCCCAGCCCAAGCCGCATTGGCCGAGCGGCATCGGTCTTGGGATCATCCACCTGGGCGCCCTCGGCGCTCTGTGGCCGGCCTTTTTCAGCTGGAGCGGCGTCGGGCTCATGCTCGTCCTGTGGTACGTGACCGGCGGCATCGGCATCAGCTTGTGTTTCCACCGCGTGCTCACGCACCGTAGCCTCAAGCTGCCCAAAGCGCTTGAATACTTCGTCGCTTTCATCGGATGCTTGGCCTTAGAGGGCGGCCCAATAGAATGGGTTGCCACTCACCGGGTCCATCATGCCTTTACCGATCGCGACGGCGATCCGCACGACGCGCACCGCGGGCTGCTGTGGACGCATTTGGAATGGATGTACCGCCCGAACCAAGCCCGCCCCACCCAGGCGGAAAAAGAACGGTACGCCCACGATTTGACGTCGGACCCCGTCTATCGCTTCCTCGACCGGTTTACTCCGGTTTTTCAGTTGCTCCTAGGCGTTGCGCTTTACAAGGTCGGGGGCTGGTCGTGGGTCATTTGGGGCGTGTTCGCTCGGCTGGTCATGGTCTATCACATCACCTGGCTGGTCAACAGCGCCGCCCATCGTTTCGGTTACCGCAGCTTCAAAACCGGTGACGAATCGACCAACTGCTGGTGGGTCGCGCTGCTCACGTGGGGCGAGGGCTGGCATAACAACCATCACGCGTTTCCGTTCTCGGCACGCCACGGACTGCGCTGGTACGAGTTCGACACGTCGTGGCTCGTCATTCGAGGGCTGCGCGCGCTGGGTCTGGCATCGGACATCAAGCTGCCGACCGCCGCGATGTGCAGTAAGCGCGCCCTCCCGCTGCGAACGACGCGGCCACTTAGTTAACCTGAAATTTTGATCGAGGAGTAAGTCTGTGGCCGAACGAGAGCAACGCGGGCCGATCGGCGATCCCGCCCCCCAACCCAAACCCGAGGACACCCAGGATCCGCCAGCCGAGGGCGAGTTCCCGACCTTCGACGACATGCCCACCGAAGACCCGACAGAGCTTCCCGATCAGCCGGGTACTTAGTTTAGGGCTCTAGGATGAACCGCTTGCGCGCGTAGTCGAAAAACACCGCGCGGAACGACGCGAGTGTCTTGCCGCCAACTAGGCCGTCCGAATGCAGCGGGCTGAACGCTCCCGCCGGGCGCAGGATGATCTGGGCGGGAACCTCCGTCAACGAGATGCCGCCGAGATTGAAGTTTCTGACGCTGGCCTGCTGGACGGGAAACTCACCGCCCGCTCCGCTTGCCGTCTGCGGCAGGAGCGAATCCGGGCCCTTGACATCTGCCGGGTGATATCTGTCGCTCGGCGACACGGGCTGCGCTTCTGAGTCTTGGCGTTCCAAGTAGCGGTCGAAATCTTTGGCATGCGATGCAAAAAAGGGTTCGAATAGCACGAGATTGTCGCCGCTTCCCGTATCGATCGTGAAGCGGCCGCGATCCTGATTGCCGATCGAAGCCGCCACTTTGGGCACGTGGTCGGAGACGTCGATCGACTCGACGGCTCCGTTACCGGCATATTCGAATGAGTCCGGTGCCATGAAGCCGACCTCGCCCTTGGAATAGGCAACTCGCACGACCAGCGAGGCGAAGGCGTCGTAGCCCAAGACCGCCTCGATCCCCTCGCCGGCGATCGACGTGGGCAGGCGCAGCGGAATCGCATCCATGACGAAATTGTGAAAGATCACTCCGCCCACATCGAAAGAGTCGGCCCGCGCGACGCTGCCGAGCAACAGGCTCGCTCCTTCGACTCGCGCGGTTCCCGCGGTCGCGAGCTTGAGCCGCGCGGCCGCGGCGGCATCGATGAGCGAACCGGAACTAGCTGAGTCCAGCAGTACCTTAATGGGTTGACCGTTAAGCTTGGCCTGCAAAACGATGAGCCCCCGCGGCGACGAAAAACGCAAAGATACTTGACGCCGGCCAGCGGGAAAATCCGGGACTCGCTGCGCCGGAATCTCGGATGCCTCGCGCGCCGAGGCTCCCCACGCCACTTGGTCTATCGTCGTCGTGATCACTGAGTTCGGCCGCCGCTCCTCGATCGTAGAGGGAACCGCCACGCCGGAAAACCGGCGGTATTCCCGATAGCGCACGCTCGTATCTTTGAAGTCCGCTCCGTCGACCAGCCAACTCGCCGCATCGACGTACAGCGTGATCGGTTCGCCCCCGAACGTCGCGTGCAACGGATAAGCCGACTTGCCGTCGATGATCGATTGCTCGGACACCGAAGCTTTGTCGTCTAGGCCGAGAACGTATTGATTGAGTTGCACCAACCGCGCGCTCATCGTAAAACGATCCGCGGGCTTGCTCGTCTCTACATCGCCGTTTTCGTCCTGCTCCCAATGAACCTCACGGTCCGAGCCCTCGCTGCGCGTGGCGAGCGGGTAGGACACCGTCTGACGGTAGCGACCATCGCGGTCGGCGACGATTTCGAACCGGGCTTTGTTGCCGTCTTGAACGATAGAGCCGCTCCACCGAGCGCTGGTTGACGGCAAGCGTCCCATGGCGCGCCGGTGGCGGTCGACGATTTGCGAGATGGAGGGAAGCGATGCGGCGCCGGACGTCTGCGCCTCGCTTCGGCCGGCCGTCGTGCAAGCGCACAGCAGCGCTACGATGGCGACCTTCGGGAACCCAATCCTTGCCATATTGGCGATCTCTCATGCAAGCGCGGGTGGGCCGGTCATGTTATGGTAGCACCACGGCCAGCGGCTCACCTTTTTCGGTGAAGGCCGAAGCCACGCTGCGCTACCTAGCGCGCAGCTTGCGGCGATCGCCGTCTCGGACCGTGAGTCCGGCACCGTCGAAGTACTCCAGCAGGGGCAAAGCGTGCTTGCGCGAGCTGCCGAGCGCGTCGCGCAGTTGCGACATAGTCGCGCTACCGTTTGCGGCCAGGATTTCTTGGACGATCCGCCGGGCCGCCTCGATTTGTTCCTTCGTGTACACGTCGTCGCCGATGCGCACTAAAGCGCCGGTCAGCACGAGCGCTTCTAGCGCCTCCAGCCCGCCGGCCGCGCCCGCCTTTTTCTCAGCCGCCGCAATAACGGCGTACGATTTTGGGGTCGATGACGGCGTTTGTGCTGCGCAGAGCACCGCATCCAGGAAGCGGCGTTGGCCCGGCGTCGGGACGGGCTGGAAACCCGGGAGATGCCAAAAGCCGCCGTGCCGAGCGACTTGGCGCTGGGTTTGCCAGCACGCCAGCAAGTGCGCCGCCAGGGGCAGATCGACGCTCAAAGCCGCTGCGACGACGCCCGGCCCCGCTCCGGCTCGCCACGGATAGCGCTCTTGGTTGGTCTGCAACTCGTCCCAAACGCGCTGCCAAGCCGAGTCGAACGCCGCGCGCGTCAGGTACTGAGCCGGTTTGGTCAGAGCGACGACGCGGTCGGCGACTATGAGCATGCCGATCGCCGCCTCGACGGCTTTGGTCTGCATGTTCGCGGCCGCTGCGATCTTAAGCACATCGAGCGGTATCAGGCCCGATCGGCGCAACGCCTCGTACACCGCTTCGCTTGCGCCGTTGGCGGCCCGGCGCTCCGCGCTGGCGCCGTCGGCCGCCTCGGATCCGAAACCGGCGACTGCGCCGCCGATCAACGCCTTGGGACTGAGGCCGCGCAGCACGAGGTGACTGCCGGGATAAACGGTCATCGGCCGCGACAGCTGCAGCGTAGCATCTTGCGGCCGGGCGTCAGCCGGCGGCCCGTGCCGCAGGCTGAGACGTCCGACGATCTGCGCGGCTCCGATGTGCGCCATGACCGCTGTGCGCTTGCGCAGGCGGGCCAATGCCGGCGTAAACGGCATGAACGTCACGCGCAGCGCGGTCGTCGGTTCGAACGCATCAGCAGCGGTCAGAACATCTCCGCGGCGCATGTCGGCTGCTTCGACGCCGGCGACGTTGACCGCTACGCGCGAACCCGCCCTGACCTCATTCATCTTCGTGCCGAACACTTGCAAGCCGCGCACCCTGACGTCCAGCCCAGCGGGCGCCAGAGTCATGTGCTCGCCCACCCGCATCGTACCTTGCATGAGCGTTCCGGTGACGATCGTACCGTGGCCGCGCAGCACGAAGATGCGGTCGACCGGCATGTAAGCCGGCGCCTCGGCGTCGCGGGCCGGCAGGCCGCCAAGCGCAGCGCGGATGGCCGCCCGCAAGCGCTCGATGCCGGCGCCCGTCGCGTTGGAAACAGCAAACACCGGTGCGCCCGCAGCGACGGTTCCGCGGCAGGCGTCCTGCGCCAACTCCGACGCGATATCCAGTTCGTCTGCTCCCACCAAGTCCGCATACGTCAGTACGATGATGGCGCGGCGCACGTTTAGATAGTTGAGGATATGCAGGTGCTCGTAAGTCTGGGGCATCGGACCCTCGGCAGCGGACACTACCAACAGCACAAGTTCCATTCCGGCCGCGCCCGCAAGCATGTTGTGCAGAAACTTTTCGTGGCCAGGAACGTCGATGATGCCTGCTTCGAGGCCATCGGCAAAGCGCAGCGGCGCAAAGCCGAGGTCCAGCGTCATCGCCCGCTCACGCTCCTCGGGCAGGCGGTCAGGGTTGTGTCCGGTAAGCGATACGATCAGCGAGCTCTTGCCGTGATCTACGTGGCCGGCCGTTCCGACGATGTGCATCGCCTCATAATGCCCGGGCAAGCGCTGCGCTCAACGGTGCGTCTTGATCGTCCGGGATGGTGCGCAAATCGAATGCAAGGTCGCCGTCTTCGATCAGGCCGATGACCGGCGGGCGTGCGTTGCGCAGACTTTTCGCCAACGCGTCCGCGCTCTGGTCCGTTGGCCGCACGCGCAGCGCCGCGGACGCGATTGCCACGCACGGCAGCGTGCCGCCGCCGGTGGTGCTCAGCGCGTCGCTCGACCTGAACTCGGCCGCGAGGCCGAGCTCACGCAAGTTGGCGCACAGCCTCTCGGCACGGCGGCGCAGGCTGTCAGCGGTGAGCTCGAGCATCGCGAACAGCGGAATCTCGCGCAGCCGGGCGGGCTCGCAATATAAGGCCAGCGTCGCGCTCAAGGCCGCCAACGTCAGCTTGTCGACGCGCAGCGCGCGCAGCAGCTGGTTGCGCTTCATGCGGTCGATCAACGCCGCTCGTCCGCATATGATGCCGCACTGCGGACCACCCAATAGCTTATCGCCGGAAAACGCGACCAGGTCGATGCCGCCTTCGATCGACTCCCTTACTGTCGGTTCGTGCGGCAGTCCGTAAGGCGACAGGTCGATCAAAGCTCCAGAACCTAAATCCTCAAAGGAGATCACGCCCAGTTCCGCCGCGGCCGCCGCAAGTTCCGCCGGCCTGACATCGGCCGTGTAGCCCGTAGTTCGGTAGTTGCTCGGGTGCGTGCGCATGAAGAGCGCCGTTTGGGCGGTATGGGCGTTGCGGTAGTCGCTGGAATAGGTGCGATTAGTCGTGCCCACTTCGACGAGCAGTGCGCCGCTTTTGGCTACGACGTCCGGAAGGCGAAATGAACCGCCGATTTCGATTAGCTGACCGCGGCTGACCACTACCTCGCGCTCGCGCGCGAACGTGTCGAGCACCAACAAGACGGCCGCGGCGCAGTTGTTGACGCACAGCGCGCCTTGAGCGCCGGACAGTTCGCGCAGCTGCGCGCCGACGCGATCGTAACGGTCGCCCCGCGCGCCGGCTTGGAGATCGTATTCGAGGTTGGAATAGCCACAGCCGATAGCGCGTGCCGCCTCAAATGCGGCCGATGCAAGCGGAGCACGGCCTAAATTAGTGTGCAGCAAGACGCCGGACCCGTTGATCACGCCGATCAAGCCGGCGGCCTCGCGCGCAGCGAGCAACTGCAGCGCGCGGCTGCGGATGTGGGCGTATCGCGCAACGGGCGGTCCGTCGGCATGCGACGACTTGCGGGCTTGGTCGACCGCCGCGCGGACGCAGTCACGGACGGCGCTGCGGCCCAGCAAAGGCTGGTAAGCCGCGATCTCGGCATCGCTCAACAAGCGGTGAACCGCCGGCAGGCCGGCATGAGGCGCCGTCTCCATCAGCGTCGGCGCGAGGCCGCTCGGATTGGCGGCCTTAGGCCGCCGAGTCCAGGTGCTTGCCGACCATAGCAGCGAGCTGCTTTTCGGGAACGTACCCGACGATACGATCGACGGGCTGCCCGTTCTTGAACAAGATGAGACAAGGAATCCCGGATACTTGGTACTCGCCGGCCACGCTTGGGCTCTCGTCGGTGTTCACTTTGACGACTTTGAGCCGCTGGGCGTAGGTCTGCGCCACTTTGTCGACGACCGGCGCCACCATCCGGCAAGGGCCGCACCAGGGTGCCCAGAAATCGACGAGCACGGGCGTGCTCGACTTGAGGACTTCGCTCGCAAAACTGTTCCCGTCCACGCTTAGCGTTTCACTCATAGTGACATCGGTTTTCGCCGTCATAGTTTTTCCGCCTCTTCGACCCGCTGTCCGATGTTGGCCGCGGCCGTCACGACATCGCCTTCGTCGAGCTTCATGACGCGCACGCCTTGGGCCGACCGCCCCGTCTCGCGGATCTGGAAGACCTTGGTCCGAATGACGATGCCTTGGCTCGAAATGATCATGATCTCGTCGTCGGCCTTGACGAGCAGCTGCTCGATGATGTGACCGTTTTTGGCGGATTGGGCGAACGCTTTGATGCCCTTGCCCCCGCGGTTGGTCTTGCGATAACGGTCGAGCGGGGTGCGCTTACCGTAGCCCTTGCTCGTGATGACGAGAACTTCGCGGCGCTCGGAACCGACGACGTCCATCGCCTGGACGAAATCCTTTGGGGCAAGACGAACGGCGCGCACTCCACGGCTGGCGCGGCCCATCGGCCGCACGGTTTTTTCGTCGAAGCGGATGGCAAAACCGGCGGTCGTAGCCAAGACGAGCTCAGCTTTGCCGTCCGTCAGGGCCACGCCCAAAAGTTCGTCGACATCCATGAGATTGATGGCAATGAGGCCAGAGCGGCGCACGTTTCCGAACTCAGATAACGCGGTCTTTTTGATGAAACCGCGTTTGGTGACCATCACCAGGTAGCCTTCGTCTCCTAGCTTGCGCACGGGCAGCACCGCCGTCACTATTTCGCCGGGCGGCAGCGTTAGCAGGTTGACCAATGCCGTTCCGCGCGCCTGGCGGGAGGCGTCGGGAATCTCATGCGCCCGCAAACGGTATACCCGGCCGCGGTTGGTGAAGAACAAAACGTGCTGATGCGCCGTCGCGGAGAACCAGTGCCGAACGACGTCTTCTTTTTTGAGCGCCAGCCCGACGATACCCCGGCCGCCCCGGTTTTGCGCCCTGAACGTGTCGACGTTTTGGCGCTTGATGTAGCCGCCGGCCGTCGCGATGATCACGACTTCGGTGTCCGCGATCAGATCCTCGATCGCGAACTCACCTTCGGCTTCGACGATCTGCGTGCGTCGCTTGTCGCCGAACTTTTTCTTCAAAGCGGCAATCTCGTCTTTGACTACGCCGTAGATCCGCCGTTCGCTGCGCAGCAGGTCTTCGAGATTAGCGATCGTCTTGAGCAGCGCTACGTACTCGTCCTCGATCTTCTTGCGTTCGAGGGCTACCAGGCGCTGCAGTCGCAGGTCGAGGATTGCGTTCGCCTGGATTTCGCTGAGCGAATACTTTTTCATCAGGCCGAAACGCGCTTCGTCGGTCGTCTGAGAAGCACGGATCAACCGGATGATCGCGTCGATGTGGTCGAGGGCGATGCGGTACCCCTCGAGAACGTGCGCGCGCTCGCGCGCACGGCGCAGCTCGAACTGAGAGCGGCGCGTGATGACGATCTTGCGATGGTCGATATACAAGACCAGCATTTCGCGCAAGGTCAGCGTGCGCGGCTGGCCGTCGACGAGCGCGACGTTGTTGACGCCGAAGGACGTCTGCAGCGACGTGTGCTTGTAGAGGACGTTGAGCACTAGTTGCGCCTGCGCATCGCGTTTGAGCTCGATGACGATACGCATCCCCTTGCGGTCGCTTTCGTCGCGCAGATCGGCGATGCCGGTGGTCTTGCGTTCGGTGACGATCTGCGCGATGTGCTCGATTAGGCGCGACTTGTTCACTTGAAAGGGGATCTCTGTGATGATGATCGCTTGACGGCCGCCGCGCATCTCTTCGAACTGGTGCTTGCAGCGCATAACGATCGAGCCGCGCCCGCTCGCATAGCTTTGGCGGATGCCCTCCCGCCCTAAGATCAAAGCTCCGGTGGGAAAATCCGGGCCGGGCACGAGTTTGAAAAGCTCCTCGTCTGCGATTTCGCGGTCGTCGATGAGCGCCGTCAGCGCGTCGCACACCTCGTTGAGGTTGTGCGGCGGGATGTTGGTAGCCATGCCGACGGCGATTCCCGACGAACCGTTGACCAACAGATTCGGCAACCTGCCCGGCAACAGCGTGGGCTCGCGGCCGGATGAGTCGTAATTGGGGACGAAGTCGACCGTCTCTTTGTCGATGTCGGCGAGCATTTCCAGTGCGGCCGCCGCGAGGCGCGCCTCGGTGTAACGCATCGCGGCCGGCGGGTCGCCGTCGACGGAGCCGAAGTTGCCGTGGCCGTCGACGAGCGGATAGCGCAGACTGAAATCTTGAGCCATGCGCACCAGCGCGTCGTAGACGGAGACGTCGCCATGCGGATGATAGTTCTTGAGCACCTCGCCGACCGTTCCGGCGCATTTGCGATGCGGCTTGTCGGGAGTGAGGCCCAGTTGCGCCATCGCGTAGAGGATGCGGCGGTGCACCGGCTTGAGACCGTCGCGGATGTCGGGCAAGGCACGCGCCACGATGACGCTCATCGCATAGTCGAGATACGAGCGGCGCATCTCGTCTTCGATGTTGACCATGATGAGGCGATCGGAGGCCATCGTGCTGCGATATTCCTCGAAAGTTATCTGCCTGCGCGGCCGTCCGCGCCCGCGATCATCGGCTCCTGGTTCAGCGGGCGGGTTCACGGAGCAAATTTCGCCTCGCCGCCGATCGATCGGTTGAGCTTCGACATTCGATTTTTGGCGCCATGCCTCCCGCCGTCAGTCATCCCGCTTGAACCGTTTGACCTCCGCGCTGGGGCGCTGGCCGTAATCGATGACCAACTTGCGCCAATCCCCGACCGCGCCTGCGTCATGCAAGCGGCGGCCGCGCCGCGCGACAATCTCCGCGCGCTCTCCGGGAGAAAAAAACGCTCGCTGGGCACTTAAGATAGGCTGCGGCGCGAGGGTCAGGATATCCGTGCCCGAGCGATCGTCGCCGTGAACGAATCTCGCAGCGGCGCCCTCCTCTTCGACGATGCGCGCGTAGAAGTAACCGCGCTTGGCCTCGATCAGCGCGATGCGCGGATAAGCCGGCGGAAGCGTTTCTTCGACGACATCGTAGGCGGATACGCCGACGAGCGGTAACCCGCGCGCTTGAGCCACGGCCTTGGCGAAAGAAACCCCGATCCGCAGCCCGGTGAACGAACCGGGCCCGGTGCAGACGGCGATGAGGCTTACATCGTCCAGCGTTCGGCCTGATTCGTCTAAGATTCGCGTGATGCAGCCCAGCAGCGCGTCGAGGGCCTGAGCCGATCCGGCAGCGCTGCGCTTCACGCCGGAGCCGAGCAGCGCAGCCTCGATCGCTTGGCCCGTGGTTATTCCAAGCGTAAGCATAGCCGCCTAATCAGGCGCGGGCGCCCAGCCCGCGAGAACCGAGTCGAGGATCGCCGCGCAGCGGCCTCGCGCCTGCAGATCCGCAGCGCGGCCCGACTTCTCAAGCGATAGCCTGATCTCGATCCGATCGGGCGGCCACGCGTATGCGCCGGCGCGTTCTGGCCACTCTACGATCGCTATCGAGTCCACGTCCAAGTAACTGTCCAGATCGATGTCAGCGCACATGTCAGCGTCGCTCAAGCGGTAAAGGTCCAGATGGCAAACCGATGCGCGGCTGCCGGCATGGCGGTGAGCGATCACAAATGTCGGGCTCGTCGCCCGCTCGCCCGTGAGCTCGGCGACGAAGCCTTGGGCAAAAGTCGTCTTACCGGCACCAAGCGGGCCGTAAAGCAAGACCGCCATGGCGGCCGTGCAACGGCGCGCGATGGCTTTCCCCAAGCTTCGGGTGGACGCTTCGTCGGGCAGATGTATCACAGGCGCGAACGGGGGCTTCCTCCGTCGCTGCAAGCGCGGCCTGCTTCGGGTCCGTTCGGCGCGGCGCGAGACAGACTAGACTTATGCAGCGCGTCGCGGGAGGAAGGGTCATCGCTTTAACCGCCGCGAACGTTGAGTAAACGATGAAATCCCTGCCGCGCACGATTGTGATTGCGCCCATGCGCGTGCACGATATTCTCGATGTGTTGCGCATCGAAGCCGCGTGTTTTCAAACGCCCTGGCCGAGCAACGCCTTCCGCAACGAACTCACCGAGAATAGGCTAGCCCACTACTTCGTGGCTCGCGAGGGCACGGCCGTGGTCGGCTACGCCGGCCTGTGGATCATACTCGAGGACGCCCACATCACTACCGTCGCGGTTCATCCAGCCTACCAACGGCGTCATTACGGCGAGCAAATGCTGATAAGACTGCTGGAAGAGTCGGTCGATCGAGGCGCTAGCTGGGTCACGCTCGAAGTCCGCGAGTCCAACGTCGCGGCGCAGAAGCTGTACGAGAAGTACGGGTTTACGACCATGAACACCAGACGCGGGTATTACTCCGACAACAACGAGAACGCGCTCGTCATGTGGGCTGGAAACGTAAAAGGCGCCATTTTTCAAAACCGGCTTGCCGCCCTCAAGGAGCGGCTAGACTGACGCCGGGGGAACGCAACGTCGCCCAGCTTCAGCCGCGCGCCTACCTTCTGGACGGCTTGGGTTTCTTGCGCATGTGCAAACGCGTCCGAACCGCTTTACCCGAGCCGCGTTACCGCCACGCGCTGGGCGTGGCAAGGACGGCCGAAAACCTCGCACTGAAATACGGAGCCTCAACCCTCAAAGCTCGTTTAGCCGGCCTGCTGCACGATATCGCGCGCGTGTGGGCGCCGGACGAATTGATGAGATACGCAGCGACGCGCGGATTGCCGGTCAGCCAGCTCGAGCGTGCGGCCCCGGTACTGCTGCATGCCCGCGTCGCCGCGGATATCGTCAAGAGCGACTTCGGCTTGCAAGACGCCGAGCTGCTCCAAGCGATCGAGCGCCACACGCTGGCCGTTACGGACATGAGCGACCTGGATAAGATCGTGTACATCGCGGATTCGCTCGAGCCCTCGCGCCGGTTCGAAGGCCGGGGGGCGCTCGTTGCGGCGGTGGGCCGGTCGCTCGACGAAGGAATGCTCGCCTGCCTGAAAAGCAGCCTGCAGTACTCGGTGCTGCGCGGTCTTCCCTTAGCGCATGCGACGGTCGATGCTTACAACGAATTGCTGAGCCGCCGTGGCTGAGCGACTTAAAGTGGAGAAAGTCGCAGGCCGCCGCAACTCCAAGGGATCGAACGATCGGTTGGCGGCGCAGCGCAACGGGATGGCGCGCGGGGGGCGCAAGGCCAAGCCGCTGAGCGACGACGAGGCCAAGCAGCTGGCGCACTGGTGCAGCGCCGCGGCGACCGACAAGAAGGCCGAAAACGTCGTCTTGATCGACATCCGCAAGCTGGCATCGTTTGCCGACTTCTTCGTCATAGCGACTGGCCGTTCCATCGTCCAGGTCCGAGCCATCGCCGATGCGGTCGTGGACGCAACCGAGGCGCGTGCCGCTGTTCACCTGCGCAAGGAGGGGTACGCGGACGGAAACTGGGTGCTCGTCGATTATGGGGCCGTCATCGTCCACGTTTTCACGCCGCAAGCGCGCGAGTTCTATAATCTGGAGCGGCTGTGGGGCAAGCCCCGCCCCGCCGAGAAGAAGCGCTGAGCATGGCGCCCCTCAACCGCAAAGCCCGGCTGCGCATGTACCGCTTGTTTACGATTATTTTCGTCATACTTTTCGTGGGTACGCTCGCGTTGAGCCTCATCGTGATGAACGTCGCCCCCTCGACCAACCGCTGAAACAATCGGCCGGCGTTTGGGTTACTAGCCCGGGGGGAAGAAAAGGCGCATGATCGACTTGAACCGTCACGGCCGTTCGCCGGCGCCGTTTTTGCTGGTCGCACCGCTGGCTGCGTTGCTGATCGGCGCGGCCAACAGCCAGGTGCAATACGTGCGCGACGACGCGGGGATGCTCTCCCCCCAGACGATTGCAGCGATAGAAGCCAAAGATCGTCAACTGGCCGCAACCAGCGGCAAGTACGTACAAGTCGTGACTGAGGCTACGACCAATGGAACGCCCGTCACCCAGGCCGCAGCCGACACGGCGCGCCAACTGGGCGTGAACGGGGCGATCATCTACGTCGCCAAAGACGACCGCAAGTTTGCGGTCGCCTACGGCCGTTACACGCAAGCCGCGTTCAGCCCGGCTACCCAGACCGCGATCAAGGACGACATGAGCGCGGCTTTCCGCAGCGGTGACTTCGACGGCGGCATCAGCGGCGCGGTGAACGCAATTGCAGATCGCATGCAGTCCCTGCCTGCAGCCGTCGGCAACAGACCCCAACCAGCCGCGTTGCCGGCCGCGGCCGGCGGCGCGCAAGCGCCCGCAGCCGACAGCGGCCAAGGCGCCGGCGGCATACCGTTGATCTGGTGGATCATCGGCCTGGGTGCGCTGTTCTTGATCCTGCGGTCGTTTGCTCGGCGCTCGGCGGCTCCGATGGCCGGACCGATGGCCGGCGGACCGGGTCGCTATCCGACGCCGAGCACGGGTTACGGTGGCGGTTTTGGGGGCGGGGGCGGCTTTATGTCGGGGTTGCTGGGCGGCGCGGTCGGCGGCTTTCTCGGCAACGAATTGGCCGGCGGCATGCGCGGTCCTGGCCAAGGCGCGATCGATCCGGCGGCGGCTGCCCCGGATCCCGGCAGCGGCTGGACCGGCAACGACGCCGGCGGCGGCTTTATGGACTCCGGGGGAGGCGGCGACTTCGGCGGCGGTGATGTGGGCGGCGGCGGCGACTCGGGGGGCAGTTGGTAGCTTTCAGCGCAGCAGTTCCTGGGCGATGATGAGTCGCTGTATCTCGTTCGTCCCTTCGTAAATAGCTAGGATTCGGGCGTCGCGGTAGGCCCGCTCGATGCCGGCCTCTTTCATAAAGCCCATCCCACCGTAGATTTGCAGCACGCGGTCCACGACCGCGATCGCGACATCGGAGCAATAGCGCTTGACCATGGCAGCTTCGGCCGTGAACCGCTCGCCGTTATCTGCCTTCCACGCCGCCTGGTAGACGATCGAGCGCGCGGCATAGATCTCGGTCGCGATGTCGGCGAGCATGAACTGGACGGCCTGCTGATGTGCTATCGGCTTGCCGAATTGAATGCGCTCCTTTGCGTGGGCGATGGCTTTTTCCAACAAAAACTGGGATGACCCGACGCATCCGGCGCCCAGGGCCAGGCGCCCACGGTCAAGCGTTTTCATAGCCGTGGGGAAGCCTTCGCCGAGCGCGCCGATCACGTGGTCCGCCGGCACGGGCGCATCGTCAAAGACAATTTCGCAGATGTGGCTGCCGCGTAGGCCCATCTTCTCGGCCTTCTTGCCGCGCGTCACACCCGGGGTTTTGAGATCCACCCAGAACGCAGTGATGCCGCCGTGAGCGCGCAACGCCTTGTCCGTCAGTGCGAAGACGACGGCAAAGTCAGCCAGGTCAGCCGCCGTTATGTAGTGTTTGACGCCGTTTAGGATATAGCGGTCGCCCTCAAGCCGGGCGGTCGTCTGTATGTTGGCCGCATCGGAGCCGGCGTCCGGTTCGGAAAGAGCAAAGCAAGCCAGCAGGTCTCCCGCGCACAACTTGGGCATGTAGCGGTCCTTGAGTTCTTGGCTTGCGTCCAAGGCAAGGGCCATCGCCCCAATGCTGCAGTGAGCGCCGATCGTGTTTGAAAAACATGCGTTGGCGCGGCCCAACTCTTCCAGCGCCACACAGTAGCCGAGTTCGCCGACTCCGGCGCCGCCGTACTCGGACGCAAAAGGCAGGCCGAAAAGCCCCATCTCCTTCATTTGGCCGAGCGTGCGTTCGGGGATCTCGTCGGTTCGCTCGACCTCATCCGACACGGGCCACAGCTCCCGTTCCACGAACTCGCGAACTGTGCGCTTCAAGAGCTTCAGATCTTCGGGCAAGGCGTAGTTGACTTCGTTGCGCGGCTGGGTTGCAGAGATCATGCGGCGGCGTCTCCCAAGGCGCTAGCCAAGGCCGGCTTGCGGTTCACCGCTAATTAAAGACGCCATGCATCCGGGCCTAGGCTTGGGACGTTAAAACCGCAAGCCATGCGAACGTACCGCCATCCCCTGCCCGTGCGACTGGCTCATTGGTTAGGCGCCCTGAGTTTAGGCGTGCTGGCGATGAGCGGCATGCAGATCTTCAACGCTCACCCGGCGTTATACGCATCCGATGCTTCGAATTTTGCGCACCCGGTCTTGGCCATCAAAGGCCAAGCCGGTTCTGCCGGGCGCCCATCCGGCTTCATCCAGGTCGGCAGCCGCAAGCTGCGCACGACCGGGGTGCTTGGCTTCGGACCAGACGGGACGGGCGGTCAGACGGTGCGTGCCTTTCCGTCTTGGGCGACGATTCCGGGTCCCCAAGACCTTGCCAGCGGGCGGCGCTGGCACATATTTTTTGCCTGGATCTTTGCCGCCTGCGCTCTGCTGTACGCGCGTTGGGCGCTGCGCTTATGGCCGCAGGCGAGGGACTGGCGAGCTTTGCCCGCGGCGCTGCGCGAACATCTCATCCCTTGGCGAGTCGCGGCTCATCGCGACATCAATCCGCTTCAGAAGATAACTTACTTCGCCGTGGTCTTCATCGTTACACCGCTAGTGATCGTCTCGGGGCTTGCGCTCGCGCCCTCGGTCGATGCCTGGGCGCCGTGGCTGCCGGCGCTGCTCGGCGGCCGTCAGTTCGCGCGCGTGTGGCATTTCGGCGGCATGATCGCCCTGATCGCCTTTTTCGTCGGTCACGTGGTCATGGTAGCGCTGACCGGGCTGATTAACAATATGCGTTCCATGATCACCGGCTGGTATGCCTCAAAGGACGCGGCCTGACATGCGCCGACCGCAATTCATCGCACTGCTCGCCGGCACCGCCCTGACCGGCTGTTCGCGCATCGCGACATCGCTCAACGGGGATGCCGCAGTCAGTCGGCTCCTGCAAGCTCCCGAAAAGCTGGACCTGGCGATTCTGGGGCGGGGTCAGCCGCTCGCACGCGAGTATCCCGATAAAGACATCTCGGCGGATTTTCGACAGAACGGTTTTGACCCGCCCTCGTCGCCTGACTATTCGCGCTGGAGCGCCGACGGGTGGCGAGGATACCGTTTGTCGGTCGGCGGGCTGGTCGAGCTTCCCCGCTCCTACGATCTCGCGACGTTGCGCCGCAGGTTCGCCGCCGTGCGCCAGACGACGCGGCACGATTGCGTCGAGGGCTGGAGCGTGATCGGCGCTTGGACCGGTGCGCGGCTGCGCGACGTCCTAGCCGATTGCAGGCCCAAACCGCAAGCGCGCTTTATCGTCTTCCGCTGCTTGGACGACGACGGGTCCGGAATGCTATACTACGAATCGCTCGACATGCGCCAAGCATCGCATCCGCAGACACTGCTCGCTTACGAACTCAACGACCGCCCGATTCCGATCAAGAACGGCGCGCCGGTGCGCTTGCGCGTGCCGACTCAGCTGGGATACAAGAGCGCGAAGTACGTCGCGCATCTCGATATCGTGGCCGGCTTAGGCGGCCGCAACGGCAAAGGCGGCTACTGGGAAGACCAGGGGTACGAATGGTTCGCGGGCATCTGACGATACATCCGCCGGCGATCCCAAACTAGGCGTACAGTTTCCCCGTGCTCGAGCGTGGACGGTCGGCGGCTTGGCCGGTTGATTGGCCCATCCCGCCGTACGCCGCAAGTGTCGCGCACAAACACGCAGCGCCGATCAGCCAGCCGCCGATCACGTCGGTCAGATAATGAGCGCCGAGCGCGATCCGGGAGCAGCTGATCGCCAGCACCCATGCGATCAGAAGAGTTGCGAGGCTTGAGCGGACCCATTTTGGCAAGGCGCTGCGCCACACGAAATAGGCTAAGATTCCCAAGAACGCTATGGCGGTAGCCGCGTGACCGCTGGGATATGACAACGTGTACTCGTGGCGCACGAACCAATGAATGGGCCGTACGCGATGAAACACCGTTTTCGCCGGCATTATCGCGATTTGCGCTGCAAGCAAGGCGATCGAAGCCGCAAAGGCTTCGGAGATGTGGCGCCGGGTGATCAGCGCCGAAGCGATCAGCACCGCGGCGATCAGCGCCTGGGTCGGGAAAAACCCGGAGATGGTAAGGTACCATGCAGTCAAAGAGCCGTCGCCGCCGATATTTGCCGCCGCCTGATCTATATAGCCCGGCGATGAATGCGATACCAGCCAGCCCAGCGCGCCGAACGCCGCACAGAATATGGCGGCCATCGTCCATAGCTGGTTAGATCGCCGCGCCGCCATCATCGACGCAGTTTAGGCCTACAGACGGATGTAGCCTTGCATCTTCTCGAACTTGGCCGGGCCGATGCCTGAAACGTTCTGCAAGTCGTCGACGGTCTGAAACGGTCCGTTTTGCGCGCGATAGTCGACGATACGCTCGGCCAAGCTCGGCCCGACACCCGGCAAGCCGGCGAGTTGATCCGGGCCCGCGGTGTTTATGTCGAGCGTCTGGCCGGGCGCGAGTTTGCGGCTGGACGAGCCGCGCGCAGCGCGAGCCGAGCCGCGACCGCGGCGGTGTGCCGCTGACCGGCCTGCGTCGGGCCGAGCTCCCCCGATGGTCGGTGCGCCGATGGGTTCGCCGCCGCCGTCCAAGCCGGCCGGCGCAAGGCGGTCTTGCTTTTCCGGAACGGCGACCTTCATCGCGTCGGTCAGCGGGGTGGAAAGATTCAGCTCGTCCACTTGGGCGTCCGGCAGCGCGCCGCCGGCCTTGGCTAGCGCGTCGACTACCCTGCTGCCGGCGGGCATAGAATAGACGCCGGGCTTTTTGACCGCGCCGCAAACGTACACCACGACGGCCGTTGACTGGGTGCCTCCGGCCGGCATCGATTGCTCGGCCGTCAGTTGCGCCGGCACCGTCGGTCCCACGGCCATGGGAGCCGTCGACACATGCAGCGTTGGACGCGGCAGCACGACGGCTGCGCCGATCGCGCCGACTGCAGCTGCCGCGATCGCAATTTTCCTCCAGGCCGTAGTTCGCGTCATGCCAACGGTTTCACGCATGACTCGCTCGGGTCAAGGGCTTGCCCGCAAAGCCATGGTACAATGCCCGCATGTCGTCAGGCGAGATTCCCGCGTACCAACCGAGCGTCATCGAGCCCAAGTGGCAGAAAATCTGGGACCAGCGGCTTCAGTACGAAACGCGCGACGACGCCCGCAAGCCTAAGTTTTACCTGTTGGAGATGCTGCCGTATGCCAGCGGCGACCTGCACGTCGGGCATGCCCGCAATTACATCCTAGGCGACGTCATCGGCCGCTTCGTGCGCCGGCGGGGATTCGAGGTGATCCATCCGATCGGTTGGGACGCCTTCGGACTGCCGGCTGAAAACGCGGCGATTCAGCGCGGCACGCAGCCAGCCGAATGGACGCAAGCCAACATCGCCAACATGACCCGTCAGATCCACAAGCTGGGCGTCGCTTATGACTGGTCGCGCCAGATCGACACGTCCGCGCCCGAGTACTACCGTTGGACGCAGTGGCTCTTCTTGCTGATGTACCGCAAGGGTCTGGCCTACAAGCAGGCCGCTGCCGTGAATTGGTGTCCGAGCTGCCAAACCGTGTTGGCCAACGAGCAGGCTGAGGGAGGCATCTGCTGGCGCTGCGGATCGCGAGTCGAACGCCGCTTCCTCGAGCAGTGGTTCCTCAAGATCACATCTTATGCCGACAAGCTCTTGCAGGGGCTCGACCGTCTGGACGATTGGCCCGAGCGCGTCAAGACCATGCAGCGCAATTGGATCGGCCGCAGCGAAGGCCTGACGTTCTCGTTCGACGTCGAAGGGACGGATCGGCGCATCTCGGTCTTCACGACGCGCATCGACACCATCTACGGCGCGACGTTCTTGGCCGTCGCCCCCGAGCATCCGTGGCTGACCTCGCTCGTCGCCGATCGGGCGCAAAGCGCCGACGTCGCGGCGTTTGCGGCGCGTACCTCAGGCAAGAGCGACCTTGAGCGCACGGGCTTAACGGACAAAGAAGGCGTCTTCAGCGGCGCTTACGGCATCCATCCGCTGACTGGCGAGCGTGTCCCCATCTGGGTGACCAACTATGTGCTCGCGGATTACGGCGGCGGTGCGCTCATGGGCGTCCCCGCGCACGATGCACGAGACTTTGAGTTCGCGCGCAAGTACGGTATAGCCGTCAAGCCCGTCGTCTTGCCGCCGGCCGGCTGGGCACAGGCTGGCGGCGATGCGCCCTACCTCGACGATGGAACGCTGATCGACAGCGCGGAGTTCAGCGGACTGACGAGCGCGCAGGCGCGCCGCGCGATAGCCGAAGAGTTGATCGAGCGCGGCATCGGCCAGCCCGAGGTGCATTTCAAGCTGCGCGATTGGCTCGTCTCGCGACAGCGCTACTGGGGAGCGCCGATTCCCTTCGTCGTTTGCCCGGCGCATGGCTTAGTGCCGGTGCCCGACGACATGCTGCCCGTCTTGCTGCCGGCCCGCGCGCCGCTCAGCGGCACGGCCGGCAGTCCGCTTGCACACGTGCCTGAGTTCGCAAACACGATCTGCCCGCGCTGCGGCGGTCCGGCTCGGCGCGAAACCGACACGATGGACACCTTCATGTGCTCGTCGTGGTACTTCTTGCGCTATCTAAGCCCGCATGCTGACGATGCGCCCTGGCATGTCGAGCAGGCTCGGCGCTTTATGCCGGTCGACCAATACATCGGCGGCATCGAGCACGCGGTCTTGCATCTGATGTACGCGCGTTTCTTTTACAAAGTGTTGTCGGAAGAAGGGCTGGTGCCGAGCGACGAACCGTTCGAGCGGCTCTTCAATCAAGGCATGGTGCTCGGCGACAACCACGAGAAGATGAGCAAGTCGCGTGGAAACGTCGTGGGCATCGACGCCACGGCGGACACCTACGGCATCGACGCGTTACGCGTCTTCGAGATGTTTTCCGCCCCGCCCGAAGCGGACTTTCCTTGGTCGACCGACAGCATCGCCGGTGCTACGCGGATGCTTGCGCGCGTTTGGCGCTTGGTTTTGTCGCATGCCGGGGCGCTTGCGCGCGGCATAAAGCCTCGAACCGCCGCTGCTGCTGACGGCGCAACGCTGCCCGCGGAGCAAAGAGCGCTGCGCTTCAGCGTGCACTCCAAGATCCGCCAGATCACGTCCGAATTGGCCGAGCGCATGCACGTAAACACCAGCGTCGCGGCGATCATGAGCCTGCTCAACGACATCGAAGCGTTTGCCGCCGCCGAAGGAGCGACGGCATCGCCCGTCTTTACCGAAGCGATCGAGGCGTTGCTGTCACTGCTCGCCCCGTTTGCCCCACATGTCAGCGAGGAGCTTTGGCAACGGATAGGCCGCACCGACAGCATCCACGACGAGCCGTGGCCCGAGGCGGACCCCGACGCGCTGCGTCAGACGTCCGTGTCGGTCGTCGTTCAGGTCAACGGCAAGCGCCGCGCCGCCGTGGACGTGCCGCCGGGCACATCCGAAGAAGAGGTCTTCGCACGGGCGGAAACCATAGCTACCGTGCACCAGCAACTCGCCGGCAAGTCAGTACGCCGCCGGGTTTTTCTAGCCGACAAACTGCTCAACATCGTCGCGTCTTGACGCAATAGCCGCCCGGCAGTGGCTTACGATCCGGCCTGCGCGCCGGCGGCGTCGGCTTCTTTAAAGAAGCCCGCAGTAGCCGCAAAACCCCGCGCCAGGTCGGTCTCCGGCCGCCAGCCTAGCGCTGCGCGAGCTTTATCGATGGCAAAAACGCAAGTGCGCACGTCGCCCGTGCGTCTAGGGGCGCGTATGACCGCGACGTCGCGGCCGACCGACTCTGCGATGCCGCGATGCAGCGCGTTGACCGAGGTGCCTATGCCGGTGCCGATGTTCAGCACGTCGTTATCGGCTGCGTCGATCGCCAGCAAATTGGCCCGCGCGACATCGCCCACGAAGACGTAGTCCTTGGTCTGCTCTCCGTCCCAGTCGATGCGGATAGGCTGCGCGGCGAGGATCTTGCCGCAAAAAATCGCGATCACGCCGGCTTCACCGTTTGGATCTTGGCGCGGGCCGTATACGTTGCCGTAACGCAAAGCGGTATAACGCAGGTCCGATGCGGTGGCGAAGTAGCGCAGATAGTGCTCGCCGATTAGCTTGGTGATGCCGTAGGGAGACTCGGGCGCTTGCGGGTGCCCTTCATCGATGGGCAAGTAGCGCGGGGTGCCGTAGGTAGCGGCCGATGATGCGAAGATGAGCTTGCGCGTTTTGGCCTTGACCACAGCCGTTGCGACGTTAAGTAGCCCCCGGGCGTTTACGTCGGCATCGTAGAGCGGGTCTCGCGTCGAGATGGCGACGCTATGCTGGGCGGCGTGATGGCTGACGACTTCGGGTTTGAACTCGAAAAACACGTCGGTTAGGGCTGGGTCGCGGATGTCGAGCTCGAAAAGCCGCGCTTGCGGGTTTAGGTTGGTTCGCCGGCCGCCGCCGTGCTCCCAAAAGTTATCGATGATCGCGACGTCATGCCCAGCCTCGACGAGCAAGTCGACGATGTGCGAACCTATGAAGCCCGCACCGCCGGTGACGAGAACACGCACGCGGTGAAGCGATTACAGGTGTAGGTGCCCGGTGACGGCCAGCAGGATCAACAGCAGCAACACGATCACGACGGTTTGACCCACAGAGCATCTCCTTCAGGGCGCAGTAGCAGAGCTTGCACTTCCAGCGCCGTAACGCGTGTTCCTCGCGGCGTGTGGACCGTTGTGCGCCGCGGCGTGATGAAGCCGCATGGCGCAAAGGATCGCCGCGGCCGCGCGCGGCCACACGCTTGCGGTGGTCTTTGGCGGATACGCATTCGGCATCATCGCCGTTCATCAAGGCGTACTGCCGCTCACACTGGCGCTCTGTTTGGCTGGGATCCTCGCGGCGAGCGTATGGTCGAGCGCTCAGACGGCGCAGGCGCGCGGGCTGTTGTTGACCGTTTCGACGATGACTCTGTGCGGAGCGCTGGCAGCCGGCTATGCGATCGGCCATGCACGCAATCCGCCGTTCCATGCGTTGGCGGAGCGTCACATCGTCGCAGACGTCATCGGGTTGGAACGTCCGCATCCCAGCGCCAATGGAGTGGAGTTGCGCGCGCACATCTATCGCATCATCGCTCCCGCCGGCGCCGCCGGCGCGTCACTCGAGAGGACGACGGTACTGCTTGCGGCGCCGTCCGATGGGCTCGGCCCGCATGTCGCCGGCGAATTGCTGCGCGTCCGGGCACGCGTGAGCTTCCCGTCGCAGGCGCGCAACGAGGGCGAGCAGCCGGAAGACGACATGCTGGCAGATCAGGGAGTGACGGCCATAGCCGTGGTGTCGTCGCATCATGGGGTCGCAGACGAAGGCCCCGCGCGGGGCGCGGCCGCCTGGTGGGCGCGTCTGCGCGCAGGATGTGCCGCCACGTTGGAAAGCCGTTTACCCGCACTCGAAGCATCCGTCCTCGAGGGCATCTTATGGGGCGACCGCGGCAATCTGCCTCAGACGCTGCGCCAAGAATTCTCCGACACTGGAACTGTTCACGTTCTTACCACCGCAGGGTTGCATCTGGCGATCATGGCCGCGCTCGTGGCGTGGGCGCTGTCGTCGCTGCCTTTGCCACGGCCGGCGCGCACCGCGTTGATCATCTCGGCGGCATGGGCCTACGCCGCGCTAGCGGGCATGCATCTGCCGACCAAACGCGCGGCCGCGATGTTGACCGCCGGCATGCTCGCATATGAGAGCGGACGCGGCCGGTCCGTGAGCGCGGTTTTGAGCGCCGCGGCTTTTAGTGTGACGTTGGCGCATCCGTTGGTCATGCTGTCGCCGTCTTTTTCTTTGTCGTTCGCATGCGTCGGCGGAATAGCGCTGCTCGGCCCGGCACTCGAGCGCTGCGGTCTACGCGAGCGTCCCGGTTTGCCGCGCGATGCAGCCGCCTTGCTGCGCACGAGCCTGGCGGTGCAGATAGCGCTTTGGCCGCTGCAAGCGCTGTATTTCAATGCGTTGACGCCGTTCGCCGTGCTGGCTAACCTGCTGGTGGTGCCGTTGACCGGCATGGTGATGGCGACCGGAACGGCGCTGGTGGCCAGCGGGTTATGGCTGCCGGCGCTTGCAACGCCGTTGGTCAACCTGACCTGGTGGGGTCTGACCCTGCTCATCGGCGCGGTGACCCGTTGCGCTACGCTGCCGTTCGCCCATGTCGATATGCCGCCGCCCACGCACGTGTTTTTGTGCGCTTACTGGCTTGCGCTTGGGGGGTTCGCTTGGGCGGCAAACCGGCGCTTAGACGGGCTGCGCGGTCAGGCTTGGACGCTCGTCGGCAGCGTAGCACTTCTGGCTATCATATACTGTACGCCGGGCATCGTGGCGGCCGTCGATCCGCGCCTTCATCTCGATGCCATCGACGTCGGTCAAGCCGACTGTTTGCTGGTCCGAGCGCCCGGCATGCACGCCATGCTGGTCGACGGCGGCGGCCGGTTGGAGCGCTCGGGCGCTGCCGGCGCCGTAGTCGCTCAACCCATCGGCGACCGGATCGCCACGCGCACCGTCATGCCTTTCCTGTTGCGTCACTGGGTCATGCATCTGGACGCGGTCGTGCTCACCCATCCGCACGGCGAGCATAAAGATTCCTGGGCACACACGGGTGGGCTGCTGCGGGACACTAGCCGGGGGGATCTGGGTACCTGTTGAGACCTTACTCACGGACGTATCCGCATCGGCCTCCGATGATACGCCTGGCTGGCTGGCGCCTGCCTAGTCGCTGAACGGGCGGTTGGGATCTAGATCGGAAGTGATGAGAACGAGCTCAAGGGCGTATTCCGCGCTCTAAAACGACTTCCACGGGCGACCACTTCGCCATCGTTCGAACCGAACAAGAGCTCATTATTACCCCGGTGACGGGCGGCAACGCCGCCTTGTTTCGTAATCGCGAGGGCGAGCGTCTGGAATTTTCGCGTCGACCTCGTCGCGAGTCCGAGCGCAAGACTCCGCAACTCAAGACCCAACCCGACATAAACCGGCCGTAAATGCCTTCACCGATACGTGATCGCGAACGCGAGCGCGACATGGACCTTGGCCGTTAATTTCGATGGGATAAAGGCTTTATGAAGTCGGTGTAACGATTGACAGGGCAACCACTATATCAAGCGGCGGCGGGTCCGTGCTGCGGCGTCGACAGCCGGAAGACTACGGCTCTAGGGCAAAGCCGCGGTCAGTTCGCGAAAAGACGGTCACCGACGCGTTGCCGACGCGAATACTGCGGAATGCATCAAGACCCTTACCGCCAACCTGCAGAATGGCAACGCGGATGAACGCATCATGCGTGACGCCAACCACCGATTCCCGTCGTTTGAATACATCCTCCATGAACGCGCAGACGCGATGCCGCAGCTCGGCCAGAGATTCTCCGTCAGGAAAATGGACGTCTTGCGGCCGCCGCTTCCACGCCCGCAAGAGCGCGGGCCAGATCTGCGCTACTTCGCACTGCCGCAGCCCTTCCCAACGGCCGTACCAGAGTTCGATCAAACGTTTGTCGATCTCTATCGGGCAGCTCAGTCGCGCTGCAACGACCCGGGCGGTCGCGAGGGTACGTTCGAGTGGGCTGCTGGCGACCGCGCAGCCATGGCAGAGCACGGCGAGGCGGTCCGCGATCGCATGCGCCTGTTGCCAGCCACGCTCGCCCAAGCGGCTATCGCTTCTCCCTTGGTAGCGCCCCTCCGCATTCCACTCGGTCTGACCGTGGCGCACCAAGTACAGCCGCTGCGGCGCTTCCTGTTTGAGCGCCATCAATAGCGCACGTCTACTGCAAAATTCAATCGCTGTTGCGCGAGCCGGCTCGAACCCGCGAGATCACGTTCGTATCCGATTTCGGGCCGCACGCGGTGGCCGTTTGCGCGAATCCAGATTCCAGCGCGGAAAACATTGTGCTCGAGCACTGTCGTTGAGTGCTTAGCACCCAGCGTGGTAGAGTAAAACAGCGTGAGCTTACCGCTTAAGGCACGTGAAAGTCGCCGGCCGAGCGCGCCATCGGCACGCAACTGCGTTCCGCCATCCCCGGTATAAAAGCGCGGACCGACAGTCAGCACGGTATACGACGCATTTTTGCCACGCTTGACAACCTGATACTGCGGTTCGAGCGCGAACTGACCATCGCCCAAGTTCGGCCCGGGTGCGCTGTGGGCACCGGTCGGGAGTACGATGTTGAGCGCGACCGCTTGAGCAAACGTTGGATCCGTACCCAAGCGGCGCACGATAGCGATCTGTTGATCTTCCAGGCCGGTCGCCGTGGTCGTCAGGTGCTTCTTGATCTTAGTTATGGTCGCGATGCGCAAATCGAAGTGGAGCGCCCAGCGGCGGCTGAGTCCGCGTTCACCCGTCAGTTGCAGTCGATGTTCCAAGACCGACGTGTGCGACGGCGCCGTCGCGGCGCCGAAGGTCTGCGAAAATGCGCGGTCAGCGTAGATGTTCGACAAATAGACGTTCAACGTTCCGTGGCCGGCCGAAGGGACGAAAGGATCAGCCACAGCGGGAAGCGCCGGCGCGCACCACAGGAAACTGGCAATCAGAATCGTTTTTATCATGCGCATTGGCTAGCCCGTCACGCTGACATAGTCGTATCCGATGGCACGCATCTCTTCTGGCCCCAGGAGTCCGCGGCCATCGACGATCGTGCGACCCAGCATAGTCGAATAAATACGCCGCCAGTCGAGTGCGCGAATCTGAGCCCAGTCCGTGGCAATAAAGATCGCGTTGCTGCCGTATGCAGCCTCGTACGCGTCGTCGAAGTAGCGTAGCCAGCGATGCGGCGGGGCGGCGCGACTGGCCACGGACGCCGCGACCGGATCGTATGCCCGTACAACGGTACCGCTTGCACACAGCGCCGAAATGACCTCAAGCGCGGGCGACTCGCGCACGTCATCCGTGTCGGCTTTAAAGGCCAGTCCCATCACACACACCTCGCGACCCATCAAGTTATCGCCGAGTGCGCGCGACAACTTGTTCACGGCCATGCGCCGCTGTCGCGCATTGATATCCATAACCGCGTGAAGTAGCGCCGACGGTGCCGCGCAGTCCTCGGCTAGCTTTGAAAGCGCAAGCACGTCCTTGGGAAAGCACGAACCGCCATAACCGAGACCTGCTTCAAGAAACTGCGGGCCAATGCGCTCGTCGAATCCCATGCCTTCGGCAACGACCTTCACGCTTGCGCCGACCGAATCGGCGACAAGCGCGATTTCGTTAATAAATGAAATCTTTGTTGCCAAAAAGGCGTTGGAGGCATACTTGATTAGTTGCGCGCTGGGTGGATCGGTTATGACGACAGGGCACCGAATCGAGGAATAAAGCGCGGCCACCTCCTCGGCGGCGCGCGCATCCCATGATCCAACGACCACGCGATCGGGTTGAAAGAAATCTCGGACGGCCGTACCTTCGCGCAGGAACTCGGGATTGACCACCACGCTTGAGTGAACACCTAGCGGAGGGTTTTCTGCCAGGATCGCCGCGACGAGATCGGCCGTTCCGGTGGGCGTTGTGCTCTTGAGCACGGTAATGAACGAACGGCGGGAGTTGCGGGCGATCGCGGCGGTTGTCGACTCCACCTGCGTGAGATCAGCTCGGCCGGCCTCATCGGATGGAGTTCCGACGCAGATAAATGCCATATCGGCGGAAGCCATCGCTTGGCGTACATCGGCAGTAAATGTCAAGCGGCCAGCGCGCATGTTGTTGACGACAAGTTCGGGCAATCCAGGTTCGCTAAAAGTCATTTGGCCGCTTCGCAACGTCGCGACCTTCTCCCGATCGATGTCAAACCCGATTACCCGATTATCGAGCTGGGCAAGGCACGCGGCGGTCGTCAGACCGACGTAGCCAAGACCGGCGACGACAATCGTTTTCATGCTATCGTAACCTCTTTTGGAATAGGGGCGGCAAAAAGCGACGCGTAGATACCGCCCTTGGAAAACAGGAAGTCGTGCGGACCGGCTTCGACGATCTGTCCGCGGTCGACGACGAGGATGCGATCAGCTTCTCGCACCGTAGATAGTCTGTGAGCGATGATTAAGGTTGTCCGGTGCTCGGTCAGGTGGCGTATAGCGTCCATGACGCGCCGTTCGTTGATCGCGTCGAGGCCGCTGGTCGGTTCGTCGAGCAGGACGATGCGTGCGTCGCGCAGCATGGCCCGCGCGATTGCAATGCACTGTCGCTGTCCGCCCGAAAGCGTCGCGCCGCGTTCGCCGATCTCGGTATCGTAGCCATCGCGCAGCGATTCAATGACGTCGTGAACGCCGACCGCGCGCGACGCAGCGATCGCATCATCACGCGTAGCGCCCGGACGCCCGTACGCGATATTCTCCCAAACCGCACCGCCGAACAAGAGCGCGTCTTGCAAGACCAGGGCAACCTGATCGCGCACGAACGCAAGCGGCAGGGTACGTAACTCGCGGCCATCGAGCAGTAGCTCGCCGCGTAGCGGGTCGTGGAAGCGCATCACGAGACTGAGGAGCGTGGTCTTGCCGGCTCCTGTCCGACCGACCAGCGCAACGGTTTCACCGGGTGAGACTTGAAAGGAGACGTCGTGCAGCGCAGCCTTTTCGGCCCCGTAGGCAAAGCTCACCTGGCGAAACTCAAGTTCACCTCGACATGCGCTCGGCGCGCGTGAATCCGGCGCGTCGACAACCTCGGACTCCTGCGAGAAAATCTCGGCAAGGCGCTCTCGGGCAACGGATGCTTTCCCTATGACGCTTGCAACCTTTGCGAGCTGCCGCACCGGCGCCGCCATGCCACGCAGATAGGCCAGAAACACGAGTAACTCGCCGGCGCTTATCGAACCAGACAAGACGCGCGTCGCGCCGTACCATAGGGTCAAACCGGTCGCTGCCGCCATTAGCACTTGGACCAGCGGCACAAATCGCACTTGCAGTTCGGTCGCGTGCAGGGTCGCGTTCAAACTTGCGCTGGCCTGCCCGACAAAGCGCTCGTCCTCGTACGCTTCCCGGCCGTATGCCTGAACGAGATGCACGCCGGCGAGCGTTTCCTGCATCAATCCCCACAGTGCGCCTTCCCGCCTGCGCGCCACGCGCATCGAGCGTGTCAGCAGCGTCGTGTAACGTCTAGCCACGACGAGCAGGAGCGGCACAACGCCGAGCGCGACAAGCGCAAAACGCCAATCGGTCCAGAACATGACTAGCGCCATGCCCACGATCGTAAGGAAATGCACGAAAATCCCCGTGCCCATGGCGACCACGAACTCTTGGAGCGTCTGGATGTCCCCGCCGAAGCGAGCCATCAATTCACCCGACCGCTGGTGGCGGTGGAACGTCATGGAAAGCCGCTGCACATGGGCGAAAAGATCGCGACGCACGTAAAAAATTGCTCGCTGCCCGGCGAAAAGTATCCAGCGGGTTCCAAAATAATTGAAGCTTGCGTCGGCCAGCCCGAGCGCTAGCGCCGCGATGCCGAGTGCGTCCAAAAGCAAGAAGCGGCTGTGCGCGAGGCCGGCGCCATAATGCGCGAACCATGCCGGCAGCGGGTGGCGTAAGATAACGTTGTCGATTACGAACTTCAGCGGCCAGGGCGCTAGCAGAAGAATGACTGCGCGCGCGGCCATCGATGAGCCGGCGGCGGCGAGCGCCCAAGTATGCGGCCGCAGATAGCTAGTCAGGTCCCACAAGGAAAACTCGCGGTTGCTCCGCCCTGCTGGATTCATCGTCGGCTTTCCGTTTGCCGTAAACTCAGCATGATATCGGTCGCGCGACGGGCAACTTTCTCCCAGCTAAAGTCGGCTCGTGCAGCCGCAGCGGCGGCATGGCCCATCTTGTGCAGACGCGGTTGGTCGTTCAGCAGTTCGAGAACACGGTTAACGAACTCGTCGCGATCGCCGGGCTTGAACAACACTCCGGTTACGCCATCGCGCAGCAGCTCCGATAGCTGGCCGAGCCGTGGGGCGACGACGGGTCGCCCTGCTGCGAGTGATTCCACCACTTTTAGAGGTGAGAAGTAAAAAGCGCCATGGGCGATATATGGCGCCGCAGTCACATCCATGGCGGCAAGGTAGTCTGGAATATCAGCGTGGGGAACGCGCCCGGCGAGAACCACCTTTCCATAGAGATGGTTGCGTGCCACCCGCGCCTGCAGAGCGGCTAGGCCAGGGCCCTCACCGACCACCAGCAGCGCCGCATCGGGGC
>JALYUR010000089.1 GCA_030853635.1 Vulcanimicrobiota bacterium
GCGCGCCGCTTGGGTGGCCCCGGCGGCCTCTGCGGCGGACTGCGCCTCCACGTCCGCCGTCTCTTTGGCGGCGCGCGCCGTCGCTTCTTTGAGGACCAGTTGCGCGCGGCTAGCGGCTTCGGAAAGCACTTCCCGCGCCTGGCCGCTGATGCCGGCCGCCTCGGCAGCATGTGCGTCGGCTTGGGCGTACAGCCCGGCGACGTAGCGCAGGCGTTGGTCGATGGCACGCTGCGTCGGACGAATGAACAGCAAGTTCAGCAACATCCAAAAGACGACGAAATTGAGGATCTGGATCAGCAGCGTTGCGTCGGGGATGATGAGCATGAGCCGAGATCGCCTACTTCGTGACCGACTGCAGCGCTTTCATGACGCCGAGATTGCCACCGCCGATGAGCAAAAAGAACGCCAGCGCTATGGCGATGATCGGGAAAGCCTCCAGGATGCCGACGCCCAGCAAGTAAAAGAAGAAAATGTTAGGGCGGGCCTCCGGTTGGCGGGCGATCGACTCGACTGCCTTGCTGCCGATGATGCCGTCGCCGATGGCCGAGCCGAAGCCGGCGAAGCCCACCATGAGCGCGAAGCCGATAATGACCGCAGCGACGAGAATTGATTGTTGCACCTATCGTTCTCCTTAGTGTTCGGGGTCAGCGGTAGGCGTGATCAGGTAAGCGATCGCGAGTAAGGTGAACACGAGAGCTTGGATCAAGCCGATTGCCAAGTTGAAGAGGGTGACGAGCAGCGGAAATAGCGTCGCGATCTTAGAGATCGGCACGAAGCCGATGCTCAAGTTAGCGGCGATCACCGTTAGGACCACGACCATCAGAACTTCGCCCGCGAAGATGTTGCCGAAAAGCCGCATGGCCAGGGTGATGGGCCGCGCCAGTTCGTCGATGATATTGATCGGCGCCATCAGCACGCCCAGCCACCACGGGTCGGCCTTGAACAGATGGCTATAGTAGCCGATGAAGCCCTTGTTCTTGATGCCGACGGCTTGAATCAGCACAAAAGTGGTGAGTGCCAACGCAGCCGTCGTGTTGATGTCAGACGTGGGTGACCGCAAACCGGGAAAAGGGAACAGACCGATCTCGTTGAGCAAGAAGATGAACACGAAGATCGCAATGATGAAGGGAACGAAAGGCCGGCCGTTCTTGCCTAAAATTCCAGTGGCCAGATCGCCGAGCGTCGTGATGATGAGCTCTAGCAGGGTGTAACGCCGAGTGAGTTCGGTCCGGGGGTGCGTCGCGGCCAAAAGGCCCAACACCACCAAGGTTATGCCCATTACCAGCCAGGTGACCCCTACGGTATCCGCATGCACCGCACCCAAACCCGGCCAGTGCCATAGCGGATGCTCGCCGATGCGTTCTTCCATCAATTCCCCGCGCGCAAAGTCGCCCAGCTATCCGAGTGCATCTGTTGTCGCACGCCGACCGCCGCAACTCCCAAGGGTATGACGAATCCGACAATGTAAGCCAAGTATGCTGTGGCCGGACCCTTGCCCACGAGCCAAACCGGCAAAGCTCCGGCGACTAGGACGCGCAGCAGCGACTCACCCATATAAAGGAAAAGACTTCTAGCGGGTCGGTCGAGCAAGCGATTGAAGCTGGCCGCTATGTGGAAGATCGCCCCGACACCGACGATCGTCCCGACGATCAGGGCCTCGGCCGCCAGGTGCCGGTCGCATAGCGCAAGCATCCCGGCGCCCAGGACCGCCGCAACCAAGCTTCGCCTGCTTAGCGCAGCCTGAAAACGGCGGTAACCTTCCATGTAACGGCCGCACGTTCGCCCGGTCCCGAGTGCGGCCCTGCCCCAATCATGCGCGGCCGAGCTGGCGGAACAGCGATACCATCCCCGCGATAAATCCCAAGATCAGGCCGGCCGGAATCGCAAGCGGCCAGCGCAAGTACTTGGCGGCGGCTAAGCCGAGCAGCAATCCGATTGCGATCGTCGCGACGACGGTCATGCCGGCGCCGGCTAGTCGAACCGAGGACAGCGGCGCCCGCGCTTGCGGTTGCCGTTGCGATTTAGGAGGCGGCAACCGGAAGCATCGGAGGCAGCGATGGGTCGAATTCGGTCGGGCCTTCGCCGCCGCGGTAGTGCGTCCACAGCGCTTCGGCTATGCGCCCGGCGGCGCACCCGTCGCCGTACGGGTTCGTCGCGCGCGCCATCGCGTCATAGGCAGCGGCATCATCGAGTAAGCGCCCAAGCGACTTTGCGATCGTGTCTTCGTCGGTGCCGACGAGCTCGAGCGTCCCAGCCGCCACGCCTTCAGGCCGCTCGGTAACGCGCCGCAGAACCAGCACGGGTTTGCCCAAGCAGGGGCCCTCCTCTTGGAGTCCGCCGGAGTCGGTCAGGATGATCGTCGAACGCGCCAGCGTTCCGATCAGCGCGCGATAACTCATCGGCGGCACCAGGCGCACGCGCGCCTGGCCTTCGAGAACCAGGCGCACGGTATTGACGACTTCGGGGTTTGGATGCACGGGCCAGATCAGCGACAGATCGGGCCGGTCTTGCATGATTTTCTTTAGCGCGCGGCAGATAGCCGCAAGCGGCGGGCCAAGGTTTTCGCGCCGATGCGCCTCCACGAACAGCAAGCGCGGCGTTTCCACCGCCGGAACGTCCTGCGGACCCAGCCGCGCATACACCCACATGAAAGCATCGATGACCGTATTGCCCGTTACGACGATCGTGGCCGGCGATTTACCTTCGCGCACGAGGTTTTGCTTGGCGGTCGGAGTGGGAGCGAAGTGGTGGGTTGCTATGACGCCGGTGATGCGCCGGTTCATCTCCTCGGGAAACGGCTCGTAGACCGTGTCCGTGCGCAAGCCGGCCTCCACGTGTCCGACCGGTATCTTTTGGTAGAAAGCAGCCAGCGCAGCGGACGTCGACGTCGTCGTGTCGCCGTGCACCAGCACGACATCCGGCTTGCGGTCGGCCAGCACGGCGGCGATCCGTTCGAGCACGCGCGTGGTGATGTCGGTCAGAGTCTGACCTCCGGTCATCACCTCTAAGTCGTATTCGGCCTTTACCTCGAACAGGCTGAGAACTTCGTCGAGCATCTCCCTATGTTGGGCCGTCGCGATCGGGACGCAAACGAAACGCGGATCGGACGAGAGCGCGTGCACCACCGGCGCCATCTTTACGGCGTCCGGCCGAGTCCCGAACACGACTGCAACCGTGAGCGGCCGGAGTTGGTTGACGGTCAAAAGACGTGCGGGCCGCCGGGCCGCGAAAGCGCGATCGCCACGGCCCCGAGAATTCCGCACACGAGGTAGATGAGACTGACGACTTGGCGCTGCGAAAGACCCAAGTCCAAGAGCTGGTGATGGACGTGGCTGCGGTCGGCGCTGAAAAGAGGCGACCGCCGGCGCAGGCGGTTGACGATGACGCTGACGGTGTCCAAGATGGGCAAGGCCAGCGCGATCAGCGGCACGACCAACGAAATGGCGACGGCCCGCTTCTCGGTCGCCATAACGGCCGCACTCGCCAGCACGAATCCGATGAACAGCGAGCCGCCGTCGCCCATGAAGATGCGCGCCGGATTGTAGTTATAGGGCAAAAATCCGGCGGCCGAGCCGGCCAGCGCGCACATCGTGATCGCCACCAGGAACTGGCCCTTCCATAGCGAGACGACGATCATCGTCACCGAGGCGATTATCGCCACTCCCGACACTAGGCCGTCCAGCCCATCCATGAAGTTCACGGCGTTGACCATGCCGAGATACCAGAACAGCGAGAAAGGGACCGCAAACCATCCGAGATCGACGTAGCCGAACGGCAGCTTCACTATCGCGATGGTAAAGCCGTACATGAGTACTGCGATGAGCGCCACCGCCAATTGCGCGAGGAACTTGTGGCGTGAGGACATCGTCATGATGTCGTCCCACAAGCCGACGCCCAGCATGAGCGTGCCGCCGAACAGCAAGCCGATGACGTGGGCCAGGTCGCGCGTGCTCAGATAGTGATGGATGACGTAGCTGTGGGTGAGGGCGACGTTCAAAGTCGTAAACAGCGAAAGCATGAACCCGAGATAGAGCGCGACGCCGCCCAAACGCGGCGTCGGCTGGCTGTGGACGCGGCGGTCGCCGTCTGGCTGGTCGAAGACGCCGACGGCAAAAGCCATCCGGCGCACCAGCGGAGTCACGGCGGCCGACGTGATGGCGGCCAGCGCAAAGGTGATCGCGCACAGCCAGCCGATGTCGACGTTAAAACCGATGTGCGCGTATTTCATACGCTCACGGGCTCAAAGCGCCCAGCGCTCTGCCGCCACTTTGGCTTCGGCGAACATCTCCATCGCCGCATCGTCGGGATACTCGTGCTCGAAAACGACCCGCTTTAGGCCCGCGTTGATCAGCAGCTTGGCGCAAGTCAGGCACGGCTGATCGGTGCAGTAGACGGATGCGCCGGCGATCGCGATGCCGTATCTTGCGGCTTGCGCCAGCGCGTTCTGCTCGGCATGCGTCGAGCGCAGGCAGTGCCCGTTGCGCAGATCACCGCCGCGGGTGTGATCGCAATGGCGCATGTGCGCCGGCGCGCCGTTGTAGCCTGTCGCGAGGATGCGCTTGTCCTTGACGATGACCGCACCTACAGACCTACGGCTGCATGTAGAGCGCGTCGCGACCGCGCGGCTGATGGCCAAGAAGTACTCGTCCCAGGATGGTCGTGCGACGGACATCGCGGCAGCTAGATTCGCGCTCATCTAGGGTACCGGAAACCCCGCCGTCAACGCGTGCACGCGATCGCGCAGCTCTTGTACTCGCACCCTAGGTCCGACGTCGTCCATTGCGGCGCCGATGATAGCGGCGATGTCGCGCATATCTGGCTCTTGCATGCCGCGCGTCGTCACAGCCGCGGTACCGATCCGTATTCCGCTTGCGACCATCGGCGGATTCTTGTCGAAAGGAATGGTGTTTTTGTTCACGGTGATGCCTATCTCGTCGAGATAAGTCTCGACGCCGGCGCCGGTCAGCCGGCGCACGGACACGTCGACGAGCATCAGATGGTTGTCGGTGCCGCCGGTCACGATGCGCAGTCCCCGTTCCTCGAGGGCGCTAGCCAAAGCACGCGCGTTGGCAACGATCTGGCGCGCGTAAACGGCGAAGTCGGGCCGCTGCGCTTCGCCGAAGGCCACCGCCTTGGCGGCGATGATGTGCATAAGAGGCCCGCCCTGGATGCCCGGAAAGACCGTGCGCGAAAGCGTCTTGCCCAGCTCGGCGCTGCACATCACCGCTCCGCCGCGCGGGCCGCGCAGGGTCTTGTGGGTCGTGGTCGTGATGTAGTCGGCGCTGCCGACCGGCGACGGATGGACGCCGGCGACGATCAACCCGGCGATGTGGGCGACGTCGGTGCACAGCAACGCGTTGGTTTCGCGGGCGATCGAAGCGAAGGCGGCCCAATCGATGACTCGCGAATAAGCGGTGCACCCGGCGACGATCATCTTCGGCGCATGGGTCTTCGCGATCGCGCGGATCTCATCGTAGTCGAAACGTTCGGTCCGTTTGTCGACTCCGTAGGGAACGACGTTGTACATTTTGCCGCTAAAGTTCACCTTGCTGCCGTGCGTAAGATGGCCGCCCTGATCGAGCGCCGTGCCCATGATCGTATCACCGGGCTTGAGAGCGCTGAAGTAGACCGCCATATTCGCCTGCGCGCCGGAGTGCGGCTGAACGTTAGCGTATTCCACTCCGAAAAGCTGCTTGAGCCGGTCGACCGCCAGCGTTTCGGCGATGTCCACGAATTGGCAGCCGCCGTAGTAGCGTCTGCCCGGATAGCCTTCGGCGTACTTATTCGTCAGAACGCTTGCGGCCGCTTCGCGCACCGCCGCACTGACGTAGTTCTCGGACGCGATCAACTCGAGGTTGCCGCGCTGGCGCTCCGCTTCGAGTTTGATGGCCTCGAAAATCTGCGGATCCGCCGCCGCCAAAGCAGAGCGCTCCAAGAGAGGGGTGCTCAATAGACCGCTTCCGGGCTGCGCGCTGCATAGTCGTCGATCTGCTCAACCCGCCGGCGATGCCGGCCGCCTTCGGCGGCCGTGCCAAGCCATACGTCCAGACACTGCTGCACCATCTCCCACCCGCTGAGACGTTGTGCGAAGCAGATGACGTTGCAATCGTTGTGGCGGCGCGAGAGCTCGGCCGAATAGGGCTCCACGATCGACGCGGCGCGCACGCCTCTGACTTTGTTTGCCGCCATCGCGACGCCAATGCTGGACCCGCAGATCAACACGCCGCGTTCGAACTCGCCCGCTGCTACCGCCTCGCCGACTTTGAAAGCGATCAGCGGATAGTCGACGGGGTCAGTGGAGTACGTTCCGAAATCCACGATCTCGTGCCCGAGCTCACGCAAGTGCGCTGCAGCCAAGCCCTTGTAGGCGAAGCCGGCATGGTCCGCACCGAGCGCAATGCGCAACGCCGGTCCCATGGACGGCTGATGGTCCCCCGATGCTGTGTCTGGCATGGAAATCTCAATCCCCTTCTCGCGCTCATTTGGACGGACCTTGGTCAGCGCCGGCGAGGGACGCATCAGCGACGGCCGCTACCGCTGCTAAAACTTTGGGCATCTCCGAGCGCAGCAAGTCGCGCGTCGCGCGAAAAGCAGCCGCGTTGCCGCCGATCGGATCGGCGAGGTCGCCGCGTCCGGTCAGTTCGCCGAAGCTCACGATGCGCGCTTGAGCGGGTCCGAAGAACTGGCTCAGCGCTTGCTTCTGACGTTGCGTCGCCGTCACGACGAGCGCCGCCTCGCTTATCAGTTCGCGCGTCACCGGTCTGGACCGGTGGTCCTCAAGCGACAGGTTGATCTCGCCCATCGCTTCACGCGCGCCGGCCGCCGCCGGATAACCCGGTGCGGTCGCCGTGCCGGCACTCGCGACGCGCAGCGCGACGCCGGCGTCTTTGGCCGCTTGATCAGCAAGGGCAGCAGCCATCGGGCTGCGGCAAGCGTTGGCGGTGCACACGAAAAGAAGCAGCGGCGCGGCCATGCTTGGCGTTTCGGGCGGCCGAGCGGGGCGACCTACGCCGCTTCGCGCTTGCATCCGGCCCGATGACCGGCTCGATGAGGTTTGACGGCCCAAAGTGATGCGGTTCATACCTGCGCACCAGCGCAGGTCGCCTGCGTTGACCTACAGAACCGCGGCCGCACGTGAAACTGTGCTGCAGCTCGCGGTCCTACGGACGACTTTTCCAAGCTGGCGAACTCACGCAACTCGAGTGGATCGATTTGTGCGCCCACCGGTTGATGATCGACGGTGTGGACTTGTTCTGGGAGCATTTTCCTCGCACCGACAGCGACTATCTCGCGCAGATAAAGAAGCTGTGCACCGACCGCTGCCTGACGGTGGCGGCGCTTAGCGCAACCCAGCGCTTCGGCGCTGAAGCAGATCCGGATGCCGACGTTTCGGAGCTGGTGCGCTGGATCGACGTCGCTACCGAAATCGGCACACCGCTGGTGCGCTTGGGCTGCGGCGCGCCGACGGGCTCCCCGGGCATCGCCTGGCGCGAACTGATCGGAGGCCTCAAGCGCGTGTGCGCGCACGCAAAACTGCGCAACGTAACGCTGGCGGTGCAGCCCGCCCGCGACAGCTTCGTGGCTACACCGGGCGACGTAAGGCGGGCATTCAAAGAGTGCGACTCGGCGTGGCTGCGCTTGAGTTCGACCGCTTCATGTTTGGCCGGCGACGACTGCGCGCAGTGGATCGACCTGCTGTCCCAAAGCGTGATCGTCTCGGCCTGCCTGGAACGTCTCGATACTTTCGGCGCCGACGAAAGCATCGATTATCGCACCGTGCTATCCGCCCTTTGGCAGGCGCACTACCGCGGCTTCCTCTCGCTCGAGTATGCGGGCGACGAGGCGCAGGACGACGCCATGCTGCGCGCGGTGACGTGGCTGCGCGACATGGTGGCCAAGGCCGCCTAAAACAAAACGACTCCGCGCTAACCGCGCGCAAGCCGCTTGTTCCCCAAAGTACCGGTGCTCACCGGAGATTTGAACCCGCTTGCGCAGGTGGGTGCCCTCCCGGCCGCCACAGGCTTCCCTCTCACTGGTGGAGGGCTTGCTCAAAAGCAGCGCGGAGCGGGGGCTCCCTCTCGTGATTCTGTTGGCAAATCACACGAGTGAGCTGTCGCACACCCCAGGGTGCGGCGCGCGATCGCTCGCGGACCGTACGCATACGTTACCACTGCCGACGGCTGCGCGCAAGTCTTGACAAACGACGGCTGACCGCCTTGACTTCGTACGCTGACCTGTCATCTGCCATATGAGTCGCAAGGACCATGCGACCAACGCCATCCGCGGGCGACCAAGCTCGACGACGAGAAGTTAGGGGGCTAGCCTTACGCCGGCCAGTGCGTGATGCTACTGGAGCCAGCGTTAGACTAAATCGCCATACGGGCGAAAGGTGAAAACATGTCGCTCAGGTCGCGGCGCGGCTTTACGGTCGTAGAGATGCTCGTCAGCATCGTCGTTTTCAGCATGCTGCTTTTCGCGATCGGCAACGCCGTAACTCACGTCGTGCGCCTGCAGTCGCTGGATGGCGGCAGGGTCGCATCCAACCGCACTGCCGATGAGTTGAGCGCGCGGATGTACGAAGAGGCGCGTTGTGCAACGGCGGTATTCCTTCCCGACACGGACGTGCTGGGCGATTCCAACTCGGCGGCTGGCGGTGCGCACGAAGTCGACATGTTCCGCCGCTTGGCGGACGGTGGGGCCTCGTACGTCGCATACCGCTTCGACTCAAGCAGCGATGACGTCAGGCGCTTCGAGTACGCACTCGCGGGCGGCTCGGTAAGCATTGTCCATTCCGATGTGGTGGCCACAGGGATCGGCACCTTCGCGGCGATCCGCTCCGCCGTCGGTGCTGCTGCCGCGATCGTGGGCGCCGCCGCTGCTCGGTCCGTCAGCATCCGGTACGGACGGCAAAACGTGACCGGCGGCAACGATATCGTCGAAGTTCATTTTGCGACCGTTGGCGGCGCGGCTCCGCCGGCAGCCTTCGACGTTCATCTAGCCGCTAAGGCGGCACCAACGAGCTTCAGCGTCCTCGTCCGGCCGGTTCCGGCGACATCGCCCGGCTCGAGCGCCTCGCCTGCGCCCAGTCCGTCCCCGCCGGTCGGCGGCGCCACCGTCATCGCAATCGAGATAGTCTCTCAGACGCCCAACTTGGTGGGCGGCGCTGGCGGCGGCGGCCTGACGCCCACTCAGCCGCAGGTCGTATACGGCACGGCGACGGTCAGCGGACCAGACGCCTTGAGTTGGCTCGAATTCAGCCAGGCGTACCCGGCCGTGCAGTCCGGCACTTATGCGTTCAAGGATTTAAATGGAGCGGACATGGCGGTCGCGATCGCATGTCAGAGCTCGGCATGCCCGCAATTCGCTCCGCTACCCGGCGGCACCGACGGCAGCCGCCTGGTGTTCAAAGTCTTCAACTGACGCGCTAACAGCACCGGACTGAAAAGGGACGGCAATATACCGCCCCTTTTTGCTTGACTATTATAATTGACGGGTAACGAAGAACTCGAACCGGCGCGGCGACTGCGTCTCAAATTGTGTGACGTAAGATCTCGGTGGACCGGTGAACCCAGACTGAGGCCCGTTGAACGGATAACAGCCGGTACCGCTGGAACTGTTCATGCAAGGCGTCGTAAAATCGGTCTGGTTGGTCAGATTTGTCGCTCGAACGCCCAACGTCGTGTCCATCGGGTCGCCCAGGTGCTTTTTGATCGTGAGGTTGGTGCGCCACCAGGCGCCCGCGACGTACTGAGGCTGCGTCTCAAAGATCGCCCCCGCTGGCGCTTTCGATGCGGAAAGCGGGTTGGGGTCGACCACACCGTTAACCTCGTATAGGCAGTTTCCGTTGGTCGGCGCAGGCACGCACGTGTTGTACAAGTTGTAAAACGTCTTCGTCTGATAATACGCGAAGGGCAGCACTTCAAAGCCATGCGAGCGGAAGTCGGCCGCTATGGTGCCAGAAAAAAGCGGGTTGTCGCCGAAGCGTACTCGGAATCCCTTCTGGACAAGTCTCGTGTCGATCGGAAAGTTTACGAAAGCCGCTTGACCCGTCGATGTCGTCCAGTAGTTGTCATACGTCCCGGTGATCCAGTACGACAGCCCATCCTGTCGGATGTCGTGACTCAACGCGAACTCCGCGCCGAATGCGTTGTCGTGACCGGCGTTCGACAGAACCGGCGCACCCAACTTTAGGCCTCCGGTCGCCGACTGTCCTACGATGGGCTGATATAGCGAGTAGTAGTTGTCCGTCTTATGATACCACGGGCCAACCTTGAATGCCGTCACCCCATCTGGGAACTGATGCTCGAAGGTCATATCGGCACTGTGATTGAGCTGCGGTTGGGCGGAAAACCCAGGCGTGCTGGGATTGTATCGGCCAGAGTTCTCGCGGAAGACGTAGCCCGAGCCGATCAAGCTGTTCGTGGTGCCGAACGAGAAGCGCACCACGTTGGCGTTGTCAAAGCTGTAAGTCCCGGCGAAGCGCGGGCTAAAGCCGCCTTCGGATACCGGATTGCCCGGTATTCCATAGAGCTCCCGATCGTACCTGACGCCGGGTTGGAGCAACAGTTTCCCCACGTGGACATCGGCCTGGACGTACGCGCCGACAAGGCTGGTGGGAACGGTGTTTTTTAAGTAGTTGTAGGGCCATCCGCCGCTGCCGTAGACACCGTTGGACCCCCAGAGGTTGCGTAGATAGTAGCGGAAGATGTTGTCATCGCGCTCGTTGCTGACGCCGATTTTATAGCGAACCTTGTCGCTCACTTGGTTATCGTAGTCAAGATTACCGACGTACATATGCGAACTGCGGTCGCCGTAGAAGTCTTCGATATCGGCGGTGCATTCCGATCCGTTGATGACGTCCCCGTTGCTGGCTTGCAGCGGCGAGTACGCTGCGTAGGGATAAGCCGGGCATCCGGCGGCCGCCGTCTCGAGGTTCGCGTAATTCGGGTCCGTCAGCGGCTGATCGAAAATGTAAGAATTATAGTTCTCGGCCAGCCGAAACGTGAGGAAGGAGTGCTCGTTAACGGTGTGATTCCACTGGAGCTTGCCCAAGCCCGAATAATGATTCCACTTGTTCCCGTTGTTGTTGTCGAGCGGCACGAATTGAAGACCGAGCGGGCAGGGCTGATTCGTCCTGCTTGTGACGCCTCCTGATGCGCCCGAGATCGTGTTGGGATTTCCGGCGGCGCCGGCGCATGGCAGCAGCTGCAGCAGAGGGGCATTCGGAGTACCGCCGCCGAGCAGGTAGTTGAAATCGAATAGTCCGAAGCCGTTTTGCACGAGCAATTGAAAGTCGTCCTTGGCGTCGGGTCGGAGGTGGAAGTTGCCCACTATGTCGCGGGTGTACACGGGACCCGCACCGTTAAAGAAGCCGTACAGAACGTTTGGATAGGTCACGTCACCACCGTTATACGTATTTAACGAGTTGACGCCGTCGAAAGCGACGTAGGCGGAGTAGCGGTGGTCCGGCGAAGCGGTGCCGTATTCGAGCGTTAGATAGTGATTGTAATCTCGGCCCGTAAAGCCAAAGGCGGCGCGACCGTTGTGCGGATAAGTGCCGACCTTGACGACGGAGTTCAAAACACCCGTTCCCGCGTTGCCGTATTCAGCTCCGTAGCCGCCGGTGAACAATTCGACGCTGGACACGCCCACATTCGAAAGGTTGGTAGTAAAGAAACCCGTGATGCGGTCCTGAATGGGGATGCCGTCGAATTCGTAGGAGAGATCGGTGACCTGGCCGCCCCGGACTCGCGGCTGCCCAGGGTATCCGTTGGCCGTGACTCCTGGCAGAGCTTGCATATACTCATAGAGCGTCTTGTGTAGATCGTCTCCACCTGTCGCGGCCGCGAGTTGTCGACCGCCAATAACGTAGACGTCCGCACCCTGATTCTTTTGCACGAGGCTGCTGGCAGAAGCGTTCACTGCGACCGTGCCGAGCGTCTTGGTGGCTTCAGCCAGCCGCTTGTTGAGTGACGTTACCTGGTCTTGTATAACCAGCACGCCATAGAGCGCCGCCGCGTCGTATCCAGCTTTGCTGAACGTAACCGTATAGGTGTCCGGGTCGAGCAATACTATGGCGTAAAAGCCCCTGGCGTCTGTCGTTGCGGAACGGGAAGCCGACGGCGCCGTCGCCGTCACCGTGACGCCGCTGAGCGGAGCACCCGACGCTCCTGTCGCGATCCCGCTGATGCTGCCCGTCGTCGCGGCGGCCGCCGGGCCCGCTAGACCACCGACCGCGGTAATAGCGAAAAGGGAGAACGCACAAAGCGCTCGCACCAAGTTGGTTTTCATCGATTCCCTCCAGTTGCCAGCGCGAATTCCCCGGCGGCCGATTGACAGCATGTCTCAAACGTTTCCACGCTAGCTCGGCGGCGAGAGCGCGCTAACAGTTACTTTGTATTGCCTGCGTGCGCATCCTTGACCGCGCATCTTGGCCGCATCAAAGCTTACCGCGCCGCGTTGAAGTGGCGGACGACGAAGAATTCGAACAGCCTGGCATCCTGCGATACTTTTTGATAGATAAACGAGCCGGGTACGGCGTGGATACCTGAGAGTGGACCGTTATACGGATAGCAGCCGGTCCCATTGTTGTCCACCTGACACGGTGTGGTGCCTTGCAGGTTGTTCGTCAGGTTGGTGCCGCGGATGCCGACGGTATAGTCGTTGTTTGCGCCGAAGCTTTTCGACACCGTCGTGTTGACGATGAAATACCCGCTGCCCTTGCCTTCGGGCTGCGCGATCTGAGTGCCGGCGCTGTTCAAGACCGCTATGTTGTAAAAAGAGTCGTAGGAGTAGTAGACCAGCGGCAGCACGTGCCAGCCGTTGGCGTGGACGTCGGCCAAAAATGATCCGCCGAACAGCGGCACGTTGCCGTTGCGCACGTAGACGCCGGCATTGACCAGATTTGAAGGCAGCGGGAAGTTATAGTAGCCGGAGTTTCCGCCGGTCGCCGTCGTCCAGTAGTTATCGTACGAGCCGGTCAGCCAGTACGAAAAGCCGGTCGAGCGGTTCTCGACGTGGTTGAAGCCCAGCTCAACTCCGAAGGCGCGGATCTTCAAGCCGTTCGTTCCGACGTCTTCCTTTGAATAAATCGGCGTCCCGTCGGGATTGTAACCGATGATGGGATTGTATTCTTCGAAGTAGTTGTCTGTGTGCCGGATCCACGGACCAAAGCGCAAGGAGGTGTCCGGGTCGAATTGATGTTCCCACTGAAAATCGAAGTTGTGGCTGATCTGCGGCTGGATCGCCGATCCCGGAATGTTCGGGTTATAAAAGGTCGGCGCGGTGTGATTGCTGCTGATGCGCCAAGCGTACGCCGTCCCGATGAAACTTGCGGTGTTGCCTAAAGAATAGCGAAACACGTTGCGGTCGTTTGCCCTGTACGTGCCCGCAAACGTCGGCACCCAAGAGCCGACCGAAAACGACCCGGTCGGCAAGCCATACCACTCGCGCTGGTAACGGATCCCCGGCTCGAACGTAAACCGCCCGCGGTTGATGGATGCTTGGGCATAAACGTAAGGGACGTGGGTCGGGACGTCGGAGATCGAGCCTATATAGGCGCGGCCGGGCCAGCGCCCGGTGTTGGGATCGAACGATTCAAGGTTAAAGACGCCGCGGTAATTCTGATCGTATTCTTGACCGGCGCCCGCTTTGATCGTAAAATCCGCCGTGGGCGTGCTCGTGTAGTCGACCGCGCCTATGTACATGCGCGAGTTGCGGTCTTGGTAGTAATCGCCAGTGAAATGCGTGCACAGTGCGCCGTTGGGCACGTCAACAGGCAGCGGCGAGTTAGCCGCATAGGGCAGCGGCGGGCAATTCGCCGACGCCGGCGTCTCGATATTGGGGTTGTTGGGGTCGGTGATCGGCTGGCTGAAGATGTACTGATTGAAGTTTTCGGCCAAGCGAAACGCCACGCTGGAGTGATCGCTGAGTAGGTGGTTCCATTGGATCTTGCCGAGGCCGCCGTAGTGTTGAGTCACGACGCCTTGGCCGTTCAAAAGCGCCCGGAAATACAGCCCGGCCGGACAGGGCTGTCCGTCGGGCGCCGTACCGCCCGAGCCGAAGGATGGGCTGCTGGAGTCGGCTTGGGCTCCCGGACAGGGCGCCAGCTCGAGCAGTGGTGCCGTCCGCGTGCCCGTGTACAACAGGTAGTCGTTTTTCTGGTCGTACAGACTGTTTTCGATCATGAATTGAAAATCGTTGTTGCGGTCGGGCTTGTAGTGAAAATTCCCGACCGTGTCGCGAGTGGCCACGGGACCGGCATTGGTCGAGCTGACTCCGCCGCCGCCGTACACGAGATTCGGATAAGTGTTCTCTCCGTAGTTGTAGCCGTTTTCTGAGTTGACGCCGCCGAACGCCATGTAATAGGAGAACCGGTTATCGAAGGTGGCGCCGCCGTATTCGAGCGTCAGTTTGTGATTGAAGTAGGGCGTCGTGGTGCCGAAGGCCACCGTGCCGAACCCCGGGTAACGGCCCGCCTTCACGACGGAGTTGATGATGCCGGTGCCGTTTGCGGCAGCTCCCGCATTGAGGCCGCCGGTGTATACTTCCAGATTGCCGATGCCGATGTTGGACAGGTTGGTCGTGAAAAACCCTAAGATCCGCTCGGCGATGGGCACGCCGTCGTATTCGTAACCGTTATCGGTATCCTGGCCGCCGCGGATGGATGGTTCGGCCGGGAACCCGCCGCCGATCGGGACCAGGCCCGGCACGGTCGCGGTGTACTCGTACAGCGTCTTGTGCAAATCGTCGCCGCCCGAAGCGGCCGCCAATTGACTGCCGTTGACGTTGTAAACGTCCGTGCCGGTGTGCCCCCGGACCAAGTTGCTCGACGTCGCTTGGACCTGAATACTTCCAATAGTCCGCACGGATTTGGCGAGCTTCGTATTGACGACGGTGGTCTGATCCTGGTTGACCGTCGCGCCGGGCGTCGACCTCGCATCGTAGCCTTGCAGCTGAAAAGAGATGGTGTAAGTGTCGGGGTTAAGCGCCTGCAGCGCATAGAAACCGGCCCGATTGGTGGTGGTCGATTGACTGCCGGTCGGCGCTACGGCAGTGACCTTGACGCCCGCGATGGGGGCTCCGCTGGCCGACTCGCTCACCGTTCCCGTGATCGTGCCGGTAGTTCCGGCCACTGCCGCTTGACTCGCGCACAGACACCAGCCAAGCAGTGCCGCTAACACGGCCGCGCTGAAAACACGCCAAAGTCTAGCGAGCGCCATCATCTCAAATAATCTCTCCACCGCAGAACGTACGACCGGTTGGCTGTCGTTTCGCCCTTCTGCCGCAGTACGCGAGCGCCTTGCGGTGTCGCTAAGCGCCGCCCATATACTGCGGCGACTTGCAGAATTATCCGTCGGTCGCTAAATCTGCAGTTCTGCCTTGCTCCGCGATATTGCGCGCGCAGTTTGACTCACACGCATGAAGGTGCGATGGGACGACCAACGTTGAACGTAAGACCCGGCCGAGTTCGCGTGTTACAAAGGTGAACGGATGTCTGTTGCTGCTGCCGCGCTCCCTGAGAAACTGTCACTTACTCACCAGCGGTTGAGCCTGCATCTGCGCCACACTTTCACGATCGCCCGCTCATCGGAAGACGTGGCTCGAACGCTGCTGGTCAAGCTCGACGTCGGCGAGCTGTCAGGCCTTGGCGAATCGTCGCCAGTCGGGCGCTATGACGAAAGCGTGGATCTCGTGGCGGCCCAACTCGATGCGCTCGATCTCTCGGGCGCCGACGCCTGGCAAATCGACAGCGTGTTGGCCACAGTTCCGCGCGATCAACGTGGAGCGATGTGCGCTTTGGATCTTGCGCTGCACGACGTGGCGGGCAAGCGGCTTGGAATCCCGGTCTATCGGCTGCTCGGCTTAGACCCGGCGGCTGCCAAGCAGACGTCGTTCACCATAGGCATCGCCGACATCGAGACCATGGTCGCCAAGGCGCGTCAGGTGCTGCACCTTCCGATCTTGAAGGTGAAGCTTGGCAAGGGCAACGAGATAGAGATGCTTGAGGCGCTGCGGGCCGTGTACTCGGGGACGATCCGCGTCGACGCCAACGAGGCTTGGACGCCGCAAGCAGCGGTCAAAGCGCTCGGCGAGATGGAACGCCTCGACATCGAGTTTTGCGAGCAGCCGATCCGAGCGGGCCATCCGGACCAACTGCGTTTCGTGCGCGAACGCTCGCCGATTCCGATCATCGTCGATGAGGACTGCCGCACGCTGGACGACATAGCACCGCTGCACGGGTGCGTCGACGGCATCAACATCAAGCTGGTCAAGTGCGGCGGCATGCGCGAGGCGGTGCGCATGATCCACGCAGCCCACGCGCTGGGCATGAAAGTGATGATCGGCTGCATGATCGAGTCGTCCGTTTTGTGCACCGCCGCCGCCCAGCTCACGCCGCTTGCGGACTACGCAGACGTCGACGGGCCGCTGCTGATAACCGACGATCCGTACGAAGGCGTGGGCTACGAGGGCGCTTGGCTGCGTCTGCCCGAGGCCCCCGGACTGGGGGTCCGCCCGCGCGCCGCGGCGTAAACCACGGCTTATGAGTCCCGCGCGTCGTCGCTACGCGATCTTGACGGAAGGTTATCTTACCGACCGGCACGCGAAGACCGCCCACGGCGTCATGCAGTACGCAGCCGACGATGTCATCGGCGTCATCGATTCGGCGCACGCGGGCCGCGATGTGGCCGAAGTCGTGCCGCGATTGCGCCGCCAAGCTCCGATCGTCGCCGACCTGCGCCAACTGCTCGACCGCGCGCCGACGTCGCTGCTGATCGGCGTGGCGACCGCCGGAGGCATCGTCCCCGCAGGTTTCCGCGAGCAGATATTGCAGGCCATCGACGCAGGGCTCGAGGTCGTCAGCGGGCTGCACGAGCTTTTGACCGACGATCCGGAGTACGTGTCGAGGGCCAGGCGCAGCGGCGCACGGCTGTGGGACGTGCGGGTCGCGCCGCAAGTCCCGCTGTTCTCGGGCGCTGCGTATGCGGCGCCGCAAATAGTCGCCCTCGCGGTGGGCAGCGATTGCGCCATCGGCAAGATGTCCGTGATGCTCGAGCTCGAACGCAGCGCACGCGCGGTCGGGTGCAACGCGCAGTTCGTCGCGACCGGGCAGACCGGCATAATGATCGCGGGCCAAGGGATCGCCGTCGATCGGGTAATCTCGGATTTCGTAAGCGGCGCGGCTGAACAGCTAGTGCTCGAAGTTCCAGCGAATATCGATTTCGCTCTAGTTGAAGGTCAGGGCAGCATCCACCATCCCGCGTACGCGCCCGTTACCCTAGGCCTCATGTTCGGGTGCGCGCCGGATCTGCTCGTGTTGTGCCATCAGGCCGGCCGGGGCGCGATCGACGACTTCGACGTCCCGATCCCGGACTTGGCGTCGCTCGCTCGAGCGCACGAGGCGCTGCTTGCCCCGGTCAAGAGCGCTTCTTGCGTCGCCGTGGCGCTCAACACGTCGTCGCTGGATGATGCTGCGGCGCGCGCCGCGATCGCAGCGGCCGAGGCAGTCACCGGTTTACCGGCCGACGACCCCGTGCGTTACGGGGGCGCGAAGCTTTGGGCGGCGGTTGAAAAAGCATCGGAGCGCACGCCTAAGCGGCGTCGCCGCAGCGATGCCTCGCTGGCAGCCCGCTAACTTGCGCACCCGGGCGGCTGCGGCGCTCGGGGCCCTTTTGCTGTGCGCGGCGTGCACCAGCGGCGTACGCAGCGGCCAAGGCACTCCCTCGGGCGGCCGCAACCCCGGCACCATCCCCGGTGTGGCCCGCCTGGCGGAGTCGGAAGAGCCGAACTCGCTGGTGCGCATGTTCTCAAATCAAGAGTCAGCGGACGACGTGACCGCGCTTTTATTCGAACCCTTTTTCCGTTTCGATGGTCAGGAAAATCCCGTACCCGGTTTAGCCATGCAGTTTCCGACGGCAAAGAACGGTCTGATCAGCAAAGACGGCTTGCGCATCACTTTCAACCTGCGGCCCAATGTGTATTGGTCGGACGGCGTGCCGGTGACGGCCGAAGACGTCGTGTTCACGTGGCACGCGATCGCCGACGGCAACAACGCCGTCGTATCGACCGCCGGGTTCGACAAGATCAAAGACATCGTCGCCGAGTCCGCGCACCGGGTGACGCTGGTCATGAAAGAGCCGCTCGGCTCGGCCGTCTACCTCTTCTCGGAGGGCTCTTTTCCTCCGCTGCCGGCCCATATCTTGAGCCGGTACAAAGACCTCAATCACATAGCCTACGATGCCGCACCGATCGGAGACGGCCCGTTCACGCTGCGGCGCTGGCAGCATGGCTCGGAGATCGATTTCGATGCCAACCCGCGCTACTGGCGTGGGCGGCCGCGGCTGCGCCAAGTCGTCATCAAGATCATCCCCAATCCGAACACTTCGGTCGATCAGATGCGCACTCACGAGATCGACTTGATCGACGGCGTGTCCAAGCCGCTGGTAAGTCAACTGCGCGGGTTAGCCGGAGTGCGCCTCGTGACCCAGCTGACGGCCAACTACCGCCACATGGATTTCAATCTCAAGAACCCTATCTTAGCCGACGTCCGCGTGCGCCGGGCGATCGCCTGGGCCATCGACTTTCAAAAGATCATCAGCGACGTGTACGCCGGCCTGGGCGTCAGAGCGGCGACCGATATCCCGCCGTTTTCTTGGGCCGCCAACACGTTGCGTCCGGTGTCGTACGATCCAGCGGCGGCTCGACATCTGCTCGACGAAGCTGGCTGGCAGATCGGCGCCGACGGCGTGCGCACAAAGGGCGGCCGCAGGCTCGCGCTGTCAATCTCGACCGCCACCGACAACCGGCCGAATGCCAATGCCGAAGAACTCGTCGCAAACGATCTGAAGGCGGTGGGCATCGACATCGCGGTCAAGAACTTCGCCGGCGCAGTTTTATTCGGGCCGGACGGACCGCTTTACGGAGGGACCTACGACATCGCGTGGACGGTCAACACCGAAGGGGCGGATCCGGACGACATCGGCACCTGGGGATGCGGTTACTGGCCGCATCACGGTGCAAACACTGATTTCTACTGCAACCGTAAAGTGGATGCGTATTTACGCGACGCCCAGCTCAATTACGACCACGCAGTGCGGCGCAAAGACTATCTCGAGGCGTGGAAGATAATGCTGGACGAAGTCCCGGCCGTGATGGTCTATTGGGACGACAACGTCATCGCGCTCAACACGGACTTTAAGAACTTCAAGCCGTCGCCCGTCGTAACGGATTACTGGAACAGTTGGGAGTGGGAGATCTGAGCGGCTTCTTGGTCGGCGTCTTGGTGGCGAGCGTTATGGGCGCGCACGCCGGCAGCGAAAGTTCCCAGCCGGACGAGGCGGAGCATACAAACGATCGGGTGTGGATCGTGGAGCCGGCACCCCAGCTGCATGCGGGCGACCTGCTGTCGGCGGTGCACGAAGTGCCCGGCGGCTTCCGCGCGGCGATCGTATCGTGGAATGCTTTTACTCCCCCGGGCACGTGGCTAACGCTGTCGCTGAGAGCTCAGACCGCCGGACGCTGGACGCGTTGGTACGACATGGGGCATTGGAGCTCGCAGCTGAGCGGCGGCCATCGCCATTCCGTGGCCAACCAACAAGACGCCGACGGCAGCGTCGCCACCGACACGCTTGACTTGACCGCTGCTGCGCAGGCTTTGCAAGTGCGGGCCACGCTGCGCCACGACCGGGCAACCCGGCGCCGGCCGACGCTGCGGCTGATTGCGGTTGCGACCGATCTGACCAGCCGTCGGTCCGATCTGTCCCCAAACCGCGCCGCGTGGGGGGTCGACTTGGCGGTTCCGGAGCGCTCGCAACGGACGGCCCGATCGTCGCCGGACGCTTTGGGCGGCGGCGGCGATGCATGGTGCAGCCCGGCCACCGTCTCGATGATCATGGGCTACTGGGCCCAGAGCACCGATCATCCGCAGTGGGATGTGACGCTAGAGACGGCGGCAGCGGGCACCTACGATCCGGTATACGACGGATGCGGCAACTGGCCGTTCAACGTTGCTTTTGCGTCGGAACACGGCCTCGAGGGCTGGGTGCAGCGCCTCTCGGGTATCGCAAGCCTCGAGCGGCTCATCGCCGCGCGCGTTCCCGTCGTCGCAAGCATCAAGGTTGGGCCAGGGGAGCTCGGCGGTGCTCCGTACGAGAAAACCTCCGGCCACCTGCTCGTCGTGCGCGGCTTTACGCCCGACGGCGACGTCATCGTAAACGACCCCTACGCCATGCCCGGGAGCATTCGGCGCGTGTACGGCCGCACTCAGTTCGAGCACGTATGGCTGACCGGATCCAAAGGCGCTGTCTATCTGATCGCACCGCCCGGGCTGCTGCGCAAGCCCTAAGCCGTAGACTCGTTTGCAAGCAGCCGCATGGCGTCGTTAGGGCGTGATGCGGAAGTGCTGGATGAAGTCGCCGGCTTTGGATCCCCATACTGCCCAGAAGGAACGGGTTCTGTCGTCGACCGCCACGGTATGTACTCCGCGGTCGATCGTGCGGCTGCTCATGACCGATACGCCGGTTTCTCCGCCGTCGCGAAAGACCGTGACGCCACCGCCTGCGCAAGCGAGCAGATGATCGCGAGAATCGACGTCGCACTGGTCGAACGATCCCTGGAATTTGGTCTTGTGCAACAGGTTGCCGTCGAGGTCGTACGTCGACAGGACGCCGTTTCTTCCGGCCACGTAGAGGTGACCGAGGCCGCCGTCGATGTTAAGCGGGTGGTTGGAATCGATTTCGGGCGTCTTTACGGTCTTGGTGACCTTGAGACTCGAAGGATCGACGATGACGTATTCGTTCATGTCGGCGATGTTCTGATATAACTTGTGCGAACGCGGATCGACCGCGAGATATTCCGGATGATGACCGGGCACATCCACCGTCCCGACTTGCCTCATGCTTTGCGAGTCGATGACGAAAACGCGCGCGCCGTCGTCCTCATCGGCGTAGATCCGATGCAGGCCTGGATCGTAAGCGATGGCGTCGACTGGTCCTGGAACGTCGGCGCTGGCCACCACCTTTAACGTATTGGGGTCGACTTCGGAAACCGTGCGAGCCTCACCGTCTCCTGTATAGACCGAACCGCTGTCCGGGTCGACCGCCACACCGTGGAGCGGGCCGACGCGGACTTGGCCGATGATGGCAGCCGTGTCGGCGTTGACGATGAGCAGCGCCCGGTTGCCCGTATGCGCAGCGTACACTCGCCGACGCGCAGAGTCAACGGTCATGTAATCGAAATAGCTGGTGATCGGCACGGGCTGTGGCGGAGCCACCGGAGTGATGAGCATGTTGATCCATCCTCTCTTGAGTTAGCGCTGCGAGTCGGGCGGCGCGCCTAGGCCACGGCGCGCGACCGCCATGTTCACGATCAGCCCCGGCAGCAAGTCGCAAAAGGCACGGTTGACGGCGGCGATCCGAGTGCGTTCCGACGCATCGACCCCATATCCATCCAGCAAGTCCGCCGAGAGATTGAGATGATGGGGCAACGAGCGCGCCAGCTGCCGGGCAGCGTCGCCGAGCTCTTCGCGCAGTGCCGCGTAACGCGGGTCGCGCAGCGCGGCCTTGCAATCCTTCCACCAGACCTCAAGCCAGTCGGGCCATGACGCCATTGCTCGATAATCCGTCGCTAAGACCGGGGCGCCCGTAGCAGTCTTGATCTCTTCGAAGATCGTCCGCACGCGCAACGGCGCTTCGTTGTCGTCGGTCTTTTGGACGTTGACACCCCGGAAATCGGTGCCGACGCGCTCCTTGTCTTCGTCCGAACGTGGGCCGAACGAACCGACTCCGCCGACCTCCTCGCCGCTCAGCGCCAGACGCACGCCGTGCGCGATGATGAGCAGCCGCGGGTCGACTTGATGGAACAAGTCGGCGATTTCGCGCATCTTGCGCACGTCGGCTTCGCCGAGGTTGCGCGCCCGCAGCTGCGCGGCATGGTTGGAGATCGGCCAACTCTCGACTCCGCGATCGGCCATGGCGCCGATCCTGGCCGCATCGTCGACGAAGCGGACCGCCAGCATGCTCGGGCGCAGCCGCCGCCACACGAAGTCCAAAAAACGCGGCACGGCGGCGTACGCTTGAAAGATGATGTTGACGAACGGGATGCGCAAGGACTCTTTGATATCGCGGTAGACTTCTTTGACGCGCTGATCCTTGTCATCGTCTTCGCGCACCAAGCTGATCGTCTGGCTTTGCATCGGCTATTTGCCCGTCTTAGGTTCGCCCGGGCGGCGGCCCGGCCGCCGGCAGGTCGAGACGCAATCGCAACTCGTCGAGAACCGTTTGCGGCACGCCTGCCGGCGCCTGCATCATCAGGTCCTGAAAGCGCTGGTTTTTCGGAAAGGCGATCACCTCGCGAATAGATTCGGCGCCGACGATCAGCTGCACGATGCGATCCACCCCCAGCGCCACGCCGCCGTGCGGCGGCGCGCCGTAAGCCAGTGCCTCGAGCAAGAATCCGAATCGATCCGCGACCTCTTGGTCGGAGTAGCCAAGCAGTTTGAAGATCTCGCGCTGAAGCCCGGCATCGTGGATGCGGATGGAGCCACTACCCAGCTCGGCCCCGTTGAGGACGATATCGTAGTGCTGTGCACGCACGGCCAAGGGATCTTCGTCGAACCGGCTCGTGCCAGGCGCCGGCGCGGTAAAAGGATGGTGCATCGGAGCTAGGGCACCGGTCTGCGGATCGCGTTCGAACAGCGGGAAGTCGAGCACCCAGCAAAACTCGAAACGGGTCGGATCGCGCAGGTTTTTCTCCGCGGCGACGTGGAGCCTAAGCTTCCCGGCCAAGGCCTGCGCTTGGGCGGGTTCGCCGGCCAGCATCAAGATGCAGTCGCCGGCTTTAGCCCCCGTCAGCAGCAGCAGCTGCTCGAGCCCAGACGGGTCGAGCGCCGACTTCGGCAGGGATGACTTGCTGCCGTCCGGCGTCAGCGCAACCCAGGCAAGACCTTGCGCGCCCCACTCGCGTACGATGTCGGTCAATCCGTCCAGCTCGCGGCGCGAACGGCCGGCGCCGCCTTCGTCCACTAGGCCCACGATGCTATGGCCCCGCTCGATCGCGCTTGCGAAAACCCGAAACTGCGTGCCTGCAAACGCCGGGGTCACGTTTACGAGATCCATGCCGAAGCGCAGGTCGGGCTTATCCGACCCGAAGCGCTCCATCGCCTCACGATAGGACAGCCGCCGGAAAGGTAGGCTCAGCGCCGCGCCGGCGGTCGCAGCGAACATCCGCGCGAGCATGCCCTCGACGACCCCGATGATCACCTCGATCGTGGGAAAGGCCATTTCAATGTCGATCTGCGTGAACTCCGGCTGCCGGTCGGAGCGCGAGTCCTCGTCGCGAAAACAGCGCGCGATTTGGAAGTAGCGTTCGAACCCAGAGATCATGAGCAGCTGCTTGAAAAGCTGCGGTGATTGCGGCAACGCGTAGAACTGCCCGGCGTGCAGCCGGCTGGGTACGACGAAGTCACGCGCGCCTTCGGGAGTCTGCTTGATGAGCATCGGCGTCTCGATCTCCAAGAAGCCCTGCTCGTCGAGATAATCGCGCACGCTTTTCAAAGCGCGGTGACGCAGCGCGATGTTGCGCTGCATGTGCGGCCGGCGCAGGTCCAAGTAGCGGTACCTCAAGCGCAAGCCTTCATCGACCTCGCCATCTGCGTGTATCGGAAACGGCGGCGTGAGCGAGCGATTCAAGACGTCGACGTCGCTAACGGCGATCTCCACGTCCCCGCTGGGCAATTTGGCGTTCTGCGTACCGGCCGGACGGGCCCGGACGGTGCCGCGAACTGCCACGACGTCCTCCGCGCGCAGACTTGCCGCGGTCTGCGCCGCCGCATGCGCGGTTGTGGGGTCGACCACGGCTTGCGCGATGCCGCTGAAGTCGCGGACGTCGATGAAGATCAAGCCGCCGTGGTCTCGCGTGCCGTTGATCCAGCCGCGCAGTTCGACGAAAACACCCGCGTCGGCTAGGCGCAGCTTAGCGCAAGCCGCGACGGATGGCGGCCCGGCTCGCGGGCGCGCGGCGGGCTCTTGTGCCACCTACCTGCCCTTGTGCGGCACAGTCGCCCGCAAAGCGGCTTTGACGCCGTTGAGGTAATGATATTGATAGGCGATTTGGCGGGCGATGAAGGGCCAAGTGTTTTTCTTGGGCGCCGCCTGCGAGGCGCCGGCCTGCTCGATCGCTTTGCGCAACGGCGTTGCGGCCTGCAGCACCGAATGCAGGCCCAACGAGACCGGTGTCATTCCAAGCTTTGCCTTGACCGCCAAATCTTTGTGTTTGCGATAGAAGCGTACCGTGGACACGCCCGCTAGTTCCATACGCGCGATCTGCTCGCGGTAGCCCACCGGATGCCAGTGGAAGTTCACCGCCGCGCCGTCGTAGCGCAAGACCACGCCGGCTTTTTCCAGCCGGTAGCCCAACTCTAGATCTTCATGGCCGTAGCCGGTGAACGATTCATCGAATCCGCCGATGCGCTTTAGGTCAGCCGTGCGCACGGACGCGTTGCCGGTCAAGAAGTACAGCCATGACACGCGCCGCCGACCAGTCGGGTGCAGCGGCCGGCGGGTTTGCGGCTGGTCGCGCTGGCGGCGGTAGTCTTCAAGGGAGCGGACCTGCAGCTCGCAGCCCACCACGGCGACGCCACGTTCGGCTTTTTGATGATCGCGCACGTGGCGTTCCAGCAGATCGCCGGATGCTAATATGTCGGCGTCGGTGAAGAAGACGACCGGAGCGCGAGCCGCGCTTATGCCGGCGTTGCGCGCAGCCGCTCGGCCGGCATACGCGCCGGGTAGGTGGCGCAGCCGATCAGCACCGGCTTGGGCTGCCAGCCCCGCGACGAATTCGGCGGTTCCGTCCGTGCTTTGCGAATCGGCGATCACGATTTCGTAGCGCTGAGGTTGGAGGGTCTGGGAAAGCAGCGTGGGTAAAACCAAGCGCAAGGTCTGGAGCCGGTCGTACGTCGGGATGATGACCGAGAGGTCGAGCATCACGCGCCGCCGCCAAAAGACCCGCCGTGCAGCGATTCGACGGCGGCCCCGATGTCCGCCACTAACCGGCCGGCGCCCGAGCGCTTCTCAGGCTTGCGCAGCATGACGTGCGGCACGCGCCATGGGCTCCACTCTTGGGAACTCAAGCGATAGTACTTGCTTTCGAATACGACGACCACCGGCGCTCCCATCGCCGCCGCGACGTGCGTGGCTCCGCTGTCGACGGTCACGACGACGGCGCAGCGCCCGAGTACCGCCGCCCAATGCAAAAGAGGTAAGCCGCCAAGCCATGTAACGGCCGCCGCTGAAACGGCGCCGCGAAGCCGCGCCGCCGTTTGCGCCACGTCGTTTCCGTACAGCACGATAATGTCCCTTCGCTCGGCAGCCAGCAGATCGATGAGCGATCGCACGGCGTCGAAACCGAAGTTGGGCAGAAACCAGCGCGGTGAGAGATTGAGGGCCACCGCCCCTGGCACGATGCGCGCTGCAGCGAAGCCGGCCGCTTCGCCGCCGACCCGCAGCACCAGACGGTCGGTCAGCTCCCGGCCGCCGGCGAGTTTGACCAGCCCAAGCACCTGCGCCACCTCGTGCTCGACTCGCGACTCGGGATGCCGCTGCGCCAAGTAGGGGTCGGCTCCCGACAGGACGTGGCTGCTCAGCAAAAAGCGGACCGCCAAACGCGAGCCGTAGCGGCGGCGATAGACGTAACCCAGGCGCGGGCGGACGCCGGTCCAGGCCGCTAAGCGGTAGTCCGCGGTTCGCGGTGCCAGCGCGACGACGAGCTCGGCATCCGCGGCTGCAGCGCGCGCGAGCCGCCGCAGTTGAGCAGCCGGCGCTGACTGCGGCACGACCCGAACGGCGTCCACGTCAGGGCTATGGCGCACGATCGGCTCGGTGTATTCCGTCACCAAGATATCGATGCGCGCGCGCGGCCAGGAGCGGCGAAACGAAGCGATCGCGGGCGTCGAGAGCACCAGATCTCCGACGCGGTCCGTCCTAATCAGCAGTATCGAGCGGTACGGGGGCGCCTCGCCCGCTGTAGCCGTCGGGCGCCCGGTCAGCGCGCGCACCGCGCCAGCTCATCGTAGTAGGCAGCGCGCGCGAGCCGTGACGCGGCCCAGCGGCGCAGCACCCGTGTCTGCCCAGCCCCGGTGGCACCGCCGTCCCCGGCCACGCGCTCGAGCCAACGGATCCATCCAGCGCGGCGCACGACCGCGCTCCACCACATCGGCAGCGCGAGCCGGCCGGTTGCCAGCGCGACGCGCCAGTGCCTGTGCTTGGCGTTGAACAAGGCCGCCGTGCGTGCCTGTGCGCGCGCTTGGCGCGTCAACGCAGCCGGCTCCCGGCCGCGCGCCGCGGGCTTGTAATGATAGACGATTGCGTCTTTGGCTAAGATGGACTTTACGCCGAGCCGGCGCAAACGGAAACCGAGCTCGAGATCTTCCCAGCCGTACTCGCGGAAACGCTCGTCGAAACCGCCGGCCTCATCCAAGAGCGCCCTGGATACCGAAACGTTGGTAGTCCAAAAATATGCGCCCGAGTACTGACGCAGCGAGTATCGCGCTTGGGGCAGCGCATCTAAAGATGCCACGTTGATCGCTGCGCCGCGGCAGATCGTCCGCCGGTGACTGGCATGGAAGCGCAGGTGGGCGTCCAGCAGCGTCGGGGTCGCCAGCACGTCATCGTCCATGAAAAGGATGATCGGCGCGCGGGCCCTGGCTATGCCCACGTTGCGCCCGCGCGCCAAGCCCGCGTTGCGTTGGCGCACCACGTGCAGGGCGCACGGCGGGCTGAGGCGGCGGATCACGTCTTCGTAGCTGCCGTCGTCCGAGCCGTCATCGACGAGTATGATCTCGAAAAGATCGCAGTTCAGTTGCTGCTCGAACAGCGCTTGAATCACCTTGGCTAGCAGCGCCCGCCGGTTGTACGTGCACAGCTGCACGCTGATCAGGGGCAGGCGCGCCCGCTGCTTCACCGTGGGCCAACCGTCTGCGCAGCGATCGCGCGCGCGCCGTCGACGATCGACCTGGGCGAAAGTGCGGCGTAGCACGCAAAGTCCGGGCAGTTCTCCTTGCGATGGGCGGACGGACACGGAAAGGTAGGGCCGATCAACGCAACCCTGGGACCCAGCGGCCGCCAGCGCTGCGGCAGGTCCGTGCGCAGTGCGAACACGCCCAATGTCGGCGCGCCGACCGCGGCGGCTACGTGCATCGGGCCGGAATCTAGCGCGACGACGACCGCTGCCCGGGCGAGCAGCGCCGCGAGTCCGCGCAGGCTGACGGCGCCGGCTAACACGGCCGCCGACGTGCGCATGCGGGCCGCGATGCCCGCGATGAGTTCGGCCTCCGCAGCGCTGCCCGTCAGCACGACTTTGGCGCCGAACGCCTCGCTCAGCGAGTCACCGATGGCGGCGAACGCGTTCACAGGCCAGCGGCGGCCTTGCAGTTGGATGCCGCGCGCCGCATGCAGGACGACGAACGGCGCTTCGACTTGGAAGCAGCGCAGCGCGGACTGTGCCTCGGCTTTGTCTTGGGGCCGCACTTCTACGATGATGCGGAAATCGTCGCTGCGCGGACTGGCGCCGAGTGCGCGCGCGTAGTCCATCTGGATGTCCGTCCAGTGGCTGCGCACGTCGCCTGCTTCGCTGCGGACCCGCACGCGCTTTGTGTAACGCCAGGAGTAAAGGCGCCGGGATTGACCGACGCGCACCGGAATCCGCGCCCGCTGCACGAGGGCGGCGATTCGGGCGCTGGACCAAAAGACGACGGCGTGCGTGAAGCGACGCCGCGCGATCTGCTCTGCCGCCGCACGGCCGGGCGGCAGCCCCTCCGCCACGATCACTTCGCCCACGGCGGGATGGCCTTCGATGATCGGAGCTGCATAGGCGCTGGCCAGCACGCTGATCGGCGCGTCGAAATGACGCTGCAGCGCGCGCATCGCCGGCGTCGCAGCCAAGAGGTCGCCCACGCCGCCTTGGGTGCAGACTGCCAGCAGCCGAGCCCGTTCAGCCACCGGCCGGCGTGCCGACGGATGCGCCGATCGGTGGCTGGAGCAAGCCGGCGATCCACTGGCCGATCTGGGTTCCGAACGAGCGCTCCACGCCCATTCGCCACACCGGCAGCTGCGCGCAGTGCGACGGTGCTGCCCAAGGGCGCCACTGGCGCGACAGCTGCGCGAAGCGTGAAGATGCGAACAGATCGACGACCGGCGTGCCGAGCATGCCGGCAGCGTGCGCCGCGCCGGTGTCGGCACTGACCAAGGCTCGCAGGGACGAGATCGCGCCGAGCCACGCAGGCATATGAGCGAAGACGGCCAGGCTGACATCGCGGCGCAGACCGACCGGCATTGCATCGGCGATGGCACGCGCCAACCGGGCGTCGGCTGCCGGAACGAGCATCAGGCAACGGTCCAGGGTTGACGCCGCCAGCGCAGTGCTCAAGAGCGCGGCCCAGGCGGCCGGACCCCAGCCGCCGGTCATGAGCTTGGGGCTCACTTGCACTCCGAGTGCACCGCGCGCCGCGCCGAAGCCAACGGCGTCGACTTGAATCCAAGCGCTCAATGCCGCTGGGTCGCACGGCACGGGAAGGCGCGCACCCAAGGCGCGGGCCAACCGGTAGATCGTCTCGCACTCGTGCTCTGAATTTTTCCACCACGCTGCCGGCCGGTAAACTGCATCCGTAAGCAACGCCCGCTGCCACAGCGACTTGAACGCCTTTTCTAAGCCATGCCAGAAGCCGGCTCGCCGAGCGGCTCCCGACAGCGCGGCGATGCGGTAGCCGATCGGCTCTTCCGTTGCGACGAGCGCATGGCTGAACCGGCGGCTGTGCAGCAACTCCGCAAACGCGCGCACGTCTGACTTCCCGTCATACACGAAGACGTCCGTGACGCGATCCGAAAACAGCGCCGCGTTTGCGGCCGAACAAACCGCGCCGAACTCCATGCGCGGCCAGGCTCGGCGCAAGCCTTCGAGCGCCGGCACGCAGGCGAGCGCATCCCCGACGCCGTCAAGCCGCACCAGCAGCAGCCGTGCCGGTTCAGCCATGCCGGCCGCGCAAGCCGGCGCGCATGGCATCGACGTACGCGGCGTCGATAAGCGCGTGCGCGGCCAGGACGGCCGCCGGGTTGGAACGTCGCTTGGCCGCGGACGCCAGCCGGCGATACAAACGGCGCAGCGGCCGGGCATAGAGCAGCGATGCGCGGGCCAGATTCAGCCGATAGGCGCCGGTAGCCAATCTTACCGGCCAAGTCGGCGACTTACACACAAAGCGCGCGGCCATTGCGCCTTTTTCGGCCGCTAGTTCCAAGCGCTGCACCATCGTCGTCCGGCGCGGCGGCTTGACGTGATGCAGGTACGCCGCGGCGCTGAACGCGCGGCACAGGCCGCGAGCCCGCAAGCGCACGCCTAGGTCCGTGTCCTCCCAGCCGTACAGTTCGTAACGCTCGTCGAACCCGCCCACCGCAATCAGATCGGCGCGCGCGACGCTTGCGTTGCACGTGCACAAAAAAGCGCGTGAGAAGTGACGCGCATCCGGCGCCGGCAAGACTTGGTCGTCTGCAACGTTGACGATCGGTCCCGATACGACACAGCGCGGCGATCGTGCGTGCGCGTCCAGATGCGCCCGCACGTAGTGGGCCGGCGCCAAGGTGTCGTCGTCGCAGAAGATGACGATGCGGCCGGATGCCGCCGCTATGCCGGCATTTCGCGCTTTGGCGCGATTGGGCCGGCCGACCGCAACGCGCTGCACGCGGCTGCCGCTAAACGCGGCGATGACTTCGGCCGTGTCATCGGTGGAGCCGTTGTCGACGACGACCGTCTCGAAACGGCCCACAGAGTCTTGCGCCGCTAAGTTCGTCAAGCAGCCGCGCAGCGCCCACGCGCGATCACGGGTGGCGATCACGACCGACGCATCGGTCATCTACGAAGCGCGTCGAACTGCATCGATGGATACTGCGCCGCGACGTCGAGCACTTCGTCCGCCATGCGCCCGGCGGCGCCGACATCGGCCGCGTAGATCACCGACAACGACTCACCCATCGCGCGCAGCGCTTGCGGATCTTCGAGCAAGCCCAGCGCGGCGGCGGCCACGTCCGCCGGCATGAGCACTCCGCGCAGTTCCGGCGCGACGCCGCGGCCGGCATCGATGTTCGGCTGGGCGACGAAGCGGAAACGCCGCTCCGCCATCACTGCGAGTCGCGCCTTCAACGGCTTACCGATGAGCGGGATGCGATCGACGTAGCCGGCGATGCCGTTGAGGGCGATCTTATCCGGCCGATTGAGCGGCAAAATCGCTAACGTCGGGCGTCCGAGCACTGCCGCTTCGATGCATTTGGTCCCGGGAATCGTGATGACCAGCCGGCAGCGCGCCAACGCCGCGTAATCGCCCGATCGGTCGACCGCACAACGGATGCCTGCGACGTCGACCGCATCGGCGTCGGCGCTTAGCGACCCGCGCCTGCCCCCAAACGCTGGGTCCGGTTCGCCTTCGACGGCCGCGCGCAATTCTTGCGGCGTGTTGAAAGGCGACACGACTAACGTGTAGGCTCCACCTGGTCGTTCGCGCTCGATATCTACGATCGCCGCTAAGAAGAACGGCAGCAGATGTGCGAACTCCGCCGGGCGACTGCCGGCGAGGATGCAGATGCCGTCGCCCTCCCCGGGCGGCGCCAGGGGCTGCGACAGCGCGCCAAGCACCGAGTCGGGAACTAAGTTTCCCACGATGCGCACCCGATCGGCCGGCGCGCCCTGAGCTTCCAGCCCCCGCGCGTTGGCCGCGTCGAGGGCGAAAAAGCGCAAGAACGACTGGCGGTAAGAAGGTTTGCTGAACTTATAAGTCATCGCCTGGAGGCCGAGGCGCCTGGCGATGGTCGTGGCGTGGAACAGATCGCCGCCCATATACTGGAGCACTCCGGGGCTGCGCTCGAGGCCGCTCACCCGCCGGCGCATCAGGAAGCGGCCGTACTCTTTGGCGTCCACGACTCGAGCGCTGGGAAAAAGCGCACGGGTCTGCGCGGGCTCACGCCCGGTGGCATAAGCGCAGGGCACGAATACTACCGAAACATCGGACGCCGGCCGGCGTTCGAAAACCGCCTTAAGGAAGGGACGGACCCAACCCATGAGTTCGCCGGGGCCGTTGGTCGTGACGACGATGCGTGGCGCGGTCACGAGGATCGGGCTAGGCGGCCGAGCAGCGCAGTCGTAGAGTGACCGGCGTAATGGGGCGCCAACACGACAACGCCTCCGTTTTCGGCGACCGCAGCCGCTTCCGGCAGGTCGCCGGCCGCATACTGGGCGCTCTTGACGTGCACGTCCGGCTTTAGCGCTCGGATCGTTTCGTCCGGACGCGTCTCATCGAAGATACACACGTAGTCGACAGATTCAAGCGCCGCGACGACTTCGGCGCGCTCCGCCGCCTCGACGATCGGCCGCCCGGGCGCCTTATGCAGCCGCCGCGCCGAATCGTCGGAATTGATGCCGACGACGAGCGCATCGCCGAGCGCGCGGGCGAATTCGAGATAGCGCACGTGACCGACGTGAACGATGTCGAATACGCCGCAGGTGAACACGACCTTGCGGCCGAGAGCGCGCAGTTGTGCTAGCCGGCGCCCGAGCTCGGCACGCTCCAATATCTTAGCGGCGGGCACGCGCTTTGATCTTGCGGCGCACGGTCGCCCTTGGCGCCGGCTTCAACTCCAGGTGCACCGTCCGAGCGAAGCGTTGGATCTCTTGGGCCGATGCGGTCGCGGTGCCGAGTTTTTGCACGACGACCCCGGCCGCTACGGTCGCCAACGCGACCGCCCGTTCTATCGGTGCGCCGACAGAAAGCGCCAACGTCAACGTCGATATCACCGTGTCACCGGCGCCGCTGACGTCGTACACCTGGCGCGCGACTGAAGGCGCCGTAAACGGCGGCTCTGCGTGCGAATACAGCGTCATACCGTGCTCGCCGCGCGTCACAAGCACGTAGCGGCAGCCGGTGCTCCGCAGCAGTTCCTGAGCTGCCAGCGCCACGCCCGCGTCCGTCTTGGCCGCGATGCCGGTGGCTTGCTCCGCTTCGGCAACGTTGGGCGCGATGCAATCGACGCCGCCGAACGCCGCGATGTTCTGGGGCTTTGGATCGCCCGTGATGACGACTCGATGGCGAAACGCCCGGATCGATTGGACCAACGGCCCGTCGACCAGGCCCTTACCGTAGTCGGAGATTATGACGCCGTCGACGCGGCCATCCAAGCGGGCGATGGATCGCATCAAGGCAGCGCGGCTGCGGCCTTCGATGGGCGCGGTCGATTCGCGATCCGCACGCACGACTTGCTGGTTATGGGCGACGATGCGCGTCTTGTGCGTCGTGGGCCGCGCTCGGATCCGAGTGATGCCGTCGGTCGCCGCGCCCAGGCGACGGCACAAAGCTATGACCCGGGCCCCCGGATCGTCCGTTCCCACCGAGCCGACGATGCTGACCTGCGCTCCCAAAGCGGCCAGATTGTTCGCGACGTTGCCGGCCCCGCCCAGAGTGTAAGAATGGTCGCGCACTTCGACCACAGGAACCGGCGCTTCCGGTGATATCCGGCGCACCGATCCCCACAGCCATTCGTCGAGCATCAGGTCCCCGATTACGGCGATGCGCTTCCCCTGCATTTTGCGCAGCAGCGCGCCCAACCAGGCGCCGTCGCGATCGGTCACGGCCGACGTTCTTGGCGGGCGGCAAATGGGGCGCACGATCGATGCGTTTAGGTCTCGATCCAAAAGAGCTCTTGGTCGAGACTGACCAACTCGCCGTCAGCGACGCAAACCCGGGCGATCGTTCCGGAGTGCTCGCTGACGATCTCGTTCATGAGCTTCATCGCTTCCAGCACGCACAATACGTCGCCTTGCGCGATTGTTTGGCCCGCTTCGACGAAGGGCGGCGCGCCGGGCGCCGGGGCACGGTAGAACACGCCGACCAGCGGGGCAAGCACCTTGCGGACGTTGGCCGCCGCTTGGACAGCCGGCTCAGTAGCGGGCACAGCGGCCGGCGGTGGTGGCGCGACTGGCGCGGCCGCGGCCTGCGGAGCCGACATCCGCAGGTCCACAGATAGATCGCCGACTTGGACGTGCAGCCGATCAAGACCGTCGCGCTCCATCAGTTCGACCAGTTTGACGACGATCTTATGGTACGAATCCACCCGGTTCGCGCTCAACGGGCCAAACGTTCGCGGATATCTCGCTCGATCTCGCCCAACTTTACGCGGCGTCGTTCGCGCGTCCGTAGGTCTTGAACCGTCGCTTCGCCATGCATGGCTTCGTCGATGCCCGTTATAACCGCCAGCTTGGCGCCGTTGTCCACCGCCCAGCGTATCTGTTTGTCGATCTTGCGCAGCGTGTAGTCCATGTCGGCTGCGATGCCCGACCGGCGCACCGAGTAAAGGATCGGCATCAACAGGCACGCGCTGGATTCGTCTAGGGCTACGAAAGCCACGTCAACGCCCGGCCGTCCGTTTGCATTTTGGTCGGCTGCAAGCGAGGCGGCCATCAGTAGCCGCTCCATGCCCATGGCCAAGCCGACGGCTGGGGTCGGCGGACCGCCCATCGCGGCGACGAGCCCATCGTAGCGGCCTCCGCCGCACAAAGCGTTTTGCGCGCCTAGGCCCGGGGCGATGATCTCGAAGACCGTCCGCGTGTAGTAGTCGAGGCCGCGGACGATCTTTGCGTCGACCGTCGTGCGCACGCCGGCGGCCGACAGCAGCTCGCGGACCGCGTTGAAGTGATCGCGGCACGCGTCGCACAGATAGCGATGCATGGAAGGCGCGCCCGCCGCCACGGCCGCGTCGGCCCGGTCCTTTGAATCGAGCAGGCGCAGCGGATTGCGCGCTAGGCGCTCGCGCCCGCCTTCAGAGAGCGAAGTCGCGTGCTGTTCGAGGTATCCTACGACCGCGCTCAGGTAAGCCGGCCGGCACTCGTCGCAGCCCATCGAATTCACGCCGACGGTTAAGTCGTCGCCACTGAGCGCCCTGATCACTTCAGTGCCCAAGACGATGATCTCAGCGTCGGCTTGAGGGCCCGCGACGCCGAAGCATTCGGCCCCCCATTGATGCGCCTGGCGATAGCGGCCCTTTTGCGGCCGCTCGTAACGAAAGATCGGACCGCTGTAATAGAGCTTGAGCGGCAGTTTCTGCAACAGTTTGTGCTCGAGCACCGCGCGCACCGTTGGAGCGGTGAACTCTGGCCGCAGAGTGATGCTGCGGCCACCGCGGTCCGTGAAGCTGTACATCTCTTTGTCGACGATGTCAGTGCCTTCGCCGATCGTGCGCTCGAAGACATCCGTGCTCTCGAAGATGGGCGTGCGTATCTCGGCGTAACCGAAGCGCGAGCAAAAATCCCGGACGGTACGTTCCAGCGCTTGCCAGCGGTGAGAGTCCGCGGGAAGTACATCGAAAGTGCCGCGCGGAGCCGTTCTCTTGTCCACCGTTGCCTAAACAAAAGCGCTTGAGGGCCAACTGCCGCAACGCGGCGGTGTTGGGCGTATGCGTGGCGACGGCGTGTCTTTGGCCGCCCGCCGTCGCGCTGCCGCACCTGCTCGCACTTGCGCTAACCGGCTTTCGCGCTTGGACTTACTGCTGTTCCGTAGTCCTAGGGGCCGCGCCCTATATCCTTGTCGGAGTCGCCGCAGGCGCGGTCATCCAGCAGTCGATGCGCCGCGGGCCGTCTGGCCGGCTCGCGCGCTACGCGCCGCTGGCCGGCGCATTGTTGTCACCCGGCTGTGACTGCAGCATGAACGGCTTGGCTCCGGCGATGCGCGCGCTGCCGCCGCCGCTGGCCGGGTTCGCGTTCGTTTGGGGAGCGTGTTGCGGCCCGGCTGCGCTGATTGCAACGCACGCCGCGCTCGGCGACCGCATGCTGTGGGTGCGCATCGTCGGCGGTTTTTGCGCCGCGGCTTTGACGGCGGTGTTGTGGACGCGTACCGCTCGCCCATCACCGTTGCCGCGTCCCTGCGACGGTCATGCCATACGATCGGTCGATCACCTGGCGCGCGCATTCGGCCCGCTATGCATCGCAGCCGCGGTCGCCGGCATTTGCCAAGCGTTTTGGCCGGGCGCGCTTGCCCACATGCACTCGCCGCTGGGAGCGGCCGCGATCGGCGCCCTGCTATCGCCGTGCGCCACCTCGGATCCGCTCTTGGCTAGGGCGTTGTCGGGCTCGCCGGCCGATCAGGCGGCGTTCATCGTCGCGGCGCAGTGTCTGGACATGCGACAGCTGGGGCTTTTACGCCAGCACTTCGGCGCGCCGCGCATGGCGCTGGCCGCTGCAGCCGGTACGGCAGGCTGCTGGCTGGCGGCGCTGCTCGCCTGACTGCGCGCGACGCGATCGCTGCGCTCGGGGCCGGTATCTTCGCGGCGGCCCTCAGCGGCGCGGGGGCAGCTTTGACGACGGCGCCGCCGCCGGTTCTCTTGGTCAGCGGGGCCGCAGCTTGGTGCATCGCTTGGCGCGGTTCCACCCGCGCCGGCCGTCAGCTGATCGCTTCGCTGCTCGGGGCCGGCCTGGGTCTAACGTTACCACACGTAGCTCCACGGCCGGCCGGCGAAGTGCTGACGCGCTCGGTGCGCGGAGCATCCCCTAGCGATTTGCTGGCGGTCCTCGATGAGCTCGACGCCGATCCCGGGCGCGTCGTCGGCACGCTCGTCAGCGTGTCGGGAAATTGGCAGCCAGCCCGCGGCACAGCGGCTGCGTCGATCTCGCGCACCATCACGGCGTGTTGTGCGGCCGATGCCGTCGCCGTGGGTTTCGACGTCTATCCGGCCCGCGCCATCGCGGCGCCGCCCGACGCCTGGCTGCGCCTGAGCGGCACACTGCGCGTCCGACTGCGTTCCGGCGAGGTGCGCTATAGCCTGGTCGGCGCGCGCGTTGCGCGCGGGCCGCAACGCTTGCTCATACGCGAGCATGCTAAGCGCCCGCTGTGCCGTCTTTGAGCGCGCTAAGCGCGTCCAGTACCGCGCGCGCGTGCCCGGCGATCGACACCTTGGGCCACACCTTGCGGATGACGCCGTGCGGATCGATGAGGAAAGTGCTGCGCGCAACTCCCATCGATGTGCGGCCGTACAGCGTCTTTTCCACCAACACGCCGAACGCTTTGACGATCGCTTCGTCGGTGTCGGCAAGCAGCGGAAACGCCAAGCGCTGGTGTTGACGGAAGTCGGCGTGAGAGCGGACCGGGTCGCGGCTGACGCCGATCACTTCGGCACCCAGACGGCGAAACTCGCCGTAAGCATCGCGGAATTGCGACGCCTCGTCGGTTCAGCCGGGTGTCGCATCCTTGGAATAAAACCAAAGCACCAGCCACGCGCCCGCGAAATCGTCGAGCCGTCGCAAGACGCCCTGGTCGTCTAAAGCCGCGACCGATGGAGCCTTTTGACCCTCTTGCAGCATAGGCAGCCTCTCCTCTACTAGTGCAGAAAGTATCGCCGCTGGGCGAACACGAGACACACGTCGGCCGCATGCGCCGCGGCGACTATCTCGCGGTCGCGAATGGAACCGTAAGGCGCGACGATGGCAGCGATGCCAGCTTGCGCCGCAGCTTGCACGCCGTCGGCGAAGGGGAAGAAGCCGTCGGTCGCGAGGACCGCGCCGCGCGCAGCATCCGCCGCGCGGGCGCAGGCCAATGCGACGGCGCTCACGCGGTTTGTCTGCCCGCCGCACATGCCGAGCGTCACCTGGTCGCGGACGACCACCGCCGCGTTGGACTTGACTTGACGTACGGCCGCAAAAGCGAAGAGCAGATCCCGCCACTGCTCGCGCAACGGCTGACGTTGGCTTACGACCTCCCAGCGGTCGTCTTGGGCTTGCGCGTCGGGCACCTCGATCAGCACGCCGCCCAAAGCAGACCGCACCTTGGCGCCAGCCTGCAAGCGTTCGGGCAGACTGCGCGCGTACCGGAGCACCCGCAAATGCTTCTTGGACCGCAAGACGTGTAGTGCCGCTTCAGTGTAGCCGGGTGCTGCGATCACCTCCAGGAAGCACGGCTTGAGCACCTGGGCGGCGATTTCATCCAAGCGTTCGTCGCAAGCGACGATGCCGCCGAACGCCGACATTGGGTCGGCGCCCAAAGCCTTGTGAAGCGCCTGGGCGGCGCTGTCCGCGGCCGCGACGCCACACGGCACCGTGTGCTTGACGATCGCGGCGACAGTCCTTTTCTTCGGCGCCGCAGAGCTGGGAAAACCCGCGGGATCGGCCGCGGGCGCGAGCAGGCGCAGACACGCGTCCACATCGAGCAAGTTGTTATAGGACAGCGCCTTGCCGGCCAGCTGTACGGGGAGCTCCCAGTCGCCAACGCCGGAGTAAAACGCGGCCTTAGCCCACGGATTTTCCCCGTACCGCGGCCGTAGACGCACCGTCAGATCGATCGGCAGAGAGTCGGGCAGCTCGCATGCCGGCAGGCCCACGGCGGCCGGCATCCCTTCGGCGCTGCGTTCGAACCAGCGCGCGATCGCACCATCGTAGCGCTCGCAACGCCGGTACGCTGCGACGGCCAAAGCACGTCGGTCAGCAAGCGACGGGCCAGCTTTGGACAAGGCGTCCAAGAATGGCGCGTACTGCGAAGGATCGCTCAAGACGCTCACGCGGTGGAAGTTCTTGGCGGCCGCGCGCAGCAGGGCGACGCCGCCGATGTCGATGTCGTCTAGGACGTCGCTTTGACTGCCGCATTGGCTCGCCGTCCGTTCGAACGGATACAGATTTACCGCGACGACGGAGAAGGCCGGCGCTGCATGCGAAGCCAGTTCGTCCAAGTCGGCCGCCGAACGCGCAAGGATGCCGGCGAAAACGAGCGGGTGAAGCGTCTTTACTCGGCCGCCCCCGAGCTGCGCAAAGCCGGTGATGTCCTCGACCAAGCGCGAATCGATGCCTGCGCTGCGCAAGCCGTCTGCCGTGCCGCTAGTCGCGAAGATAGGCAGGCCGCGTTCGCGCAGCGCGCTTGCCAGCTCGATCAGGCCTCGTTTGTCGGTTAGCGATAGTAACGCCGCCTCAGGGACGGCGCTAAGCACTCACCTGCTCCATGGCCAACGACAAGACGTTGGACACGCCCGGCTCGCCCATCGTGATCCCGTAGATGCGATCGGCCAACGTCATGGTCGCTTTGTTGTGAGTGACGATGAGCGTCTGCGCGCGGTCCGCGAGCTCGGTCAGGAGTTCGCCGAACCGGCCGATGTTGGCTTCGTCCAAGGCGGCGTCGATTTCATCGAAGATGTAAAACGGGCTCGGACGCACGCGGATGATGGCGAAGACCAACGCGACCGCAGTCATCGCCCTTTCGCCGCCGGACAGCGAGCTCAAGCTATGCATCTTTTTGCCCGGTGGTTGAGCGAATATCTCCACGCCCGCGCTGATCGGATCATCGGCTTCACCAAGGGTCAAGCTGGCTTGGCCGCCGCCGAACAAGCGCTCAAAGGTCTGGGAAAATGCCTGCGCCACGGCGTCGAACGTAACGTCGAACTGACGTTGAGATTCTTCGTCGATCTGCGCGATGACGGCGACCACGTCCGCTCGCGCGCGTTCGAGGTCCGCAAGCTGACCGCGCAAAAACTCCCGCCGCCCCAGCAGTACATCTTCATCCTCCGGCGCGTTTAGGTTGACGTTGCCGAGACGCTGCTGCTCCTCGCGGGCTTTACGGATGTCGGCGTCTATATCGGCTTCGTATGCGGCGTAGCGAGCGATCACGTCGGACCGCTCCTCGTCTGAGGCGGAGCACTGGTCGAAGGCCGCGCCGAGCATGGCAAGCTCGGCCTCGATCTCAGCAAGCCGGATGCGGTCCCGCTCCGACGCTTGCGACTCGGCTAAGTCCTGCTGCCGCTGCGACGCGAGCTCCTCCTCGGCCGATTGAGCCGCGCGCAGCAAGTCGTCGCGCTTGGCGCGAAGGGCATCGGTCCGGCCGGCGATTTCGGCCAGCGCTGCGTCTGCCTGCGCACGCCTCGTTTCTAGGGCGGTTCGCTCGTCGCCCAACGTGCGGCGCACGGCTTGGGCCTCGGTCAAGGCGCGCACGCTAGTCTCTTGACGGCGGCGCAAATCGGCGCCGCCTTCGCGCGCGGCCTCGATGTCGTCGCCTGCTTTGGCCACGCGTTCCACCAGCGCGGCGGCGTTAGCTGCGCTAAGCCGGTGGTGATCGCGCGCGGCGGCGGCCGCGGCGGCAAGATCGTCCGCCGCCGCGGCTGCCTGCGCGCGCTGAGCTTCGACCGCTGCAGCGCTTGAGCACGACTCGGCGGCTGCATTTTCGAGCCGATGCAATGCGGCTTGCGCATCGGCGAGTGCGCCTTCGGCTTGCGCGCGGCGCGCGCTCAGCACTTCTATGTTCGCATCGAGCCCACTCTGGCTGACGCGAGCCGCAGCCAGCGCGGCGCTGACATCGCGCTGCCGCAGCCGCGCATCGGCGGCACGCAGCGCAGCTTTTTCAGCGCGCTGGGCAGCCGTTGCAGCTGCCTCTCGCGCGGCCGCCTGCTCAGCATGGCGCGCGCGCGACTGAACGCGACGCTCGTCGGCGTCGCGTCGCAGCTCCGCGGCGCTTCGGCGCCGAGCGATCGGCCCAGCGTCTACGGTTTCGCTTCCTCCGCCGATCGCCCGGTCACGCACTACGTCCCCGTCGACGGTGACTAGCGTCGCGCCCCGGTTTCGCTCAGCCAATGAGACGGCAACCGAAAGCGACTCCACGACGATGACGCCGCGCAACAAGTGTTCCACGACCGGTCTGACTTCGTCGGCGCAGCGCACCAGCCCGATCGCTTGCGTCAAACCGGCCAGCTCCGGCGCATCGGCACGCAAGCCGCCGGACGTTGCCAAATCAAGCGGCAGGAACGTCGCGCGGCCGGCGCGCTGCGCCTTAAGAAAGCGTATCGCCCGCTGTGCGTCGGCAGCCGAGCGAGTGACTATATCGTGGACGTGCGTGCCGAGCGCCGCATCGATAGCAAAAGCGTACGTTTCGTCGACCGAGATCAAATCAGCGATCGACCCGATGATTCCGGCCAGCTCTTGGGAGCCGAGCTGCTCTCTGATCGCGCGCGCACCTGCTGGTGCGCCGATGCCGGCATGCTCGATTTCGGCCAGCGCGTCGAGACGGGCATCCACGTCCGTGCAAGCAGCCGCAGCCTTTGCGGCCGCTTCGCGGGCGGCCTCCAGTGCGGCCGCAGCCTGCTGCTGGCGCTCTAAGGCCTCCGCAGCCTCGGCCGAGTCGCTGGCAGACGCATCTTCCAAGCTGCGCAGGTCGGCGATGTGGGCGCGCATCTGCTCGCGCGCTTGGTCGGCGCGCCGGCGGGCGTCGGCAAGTTCCTGCCAAATGCCAGCCAGCGCTTGCGTCAGTCGTTTGCACTCCGCCGCTTGACCTTGCACCGTGGCATCTATTTGCGCCAGCTGGGCCGCGGCTTGGGCGCGCCGGTCCTCGCTGTCGCGGAGCGCGGCATACGCTTTTTCCCAGTGGGCGTTGGCGTCAGCTTCGATTTGGGCCGCGCCTGCAGCCTCGGAAAGGGCGTCGTCGCGCATGCGGCGGCCCGTCTCCAGCTCGTGCACAAGGGCCGCGAGCCGCTCTTGGCTGCGGGCCGCGTCGCGCGCGGCCGATGCCACCTCCGCCTCGAGCGCCCGGCAGCGCCGCTCGGCTTCGGCGGCTCGCGCCTCGGCGGACGCCTGGTCCGAAGCGATGGCGGCTACGACCGCCGCGGCTTGCGCGCGCATCCCGTTGCTTTCGTCCACAGCCAGGGTCGTCTGGTATTCTTGGACCCGCGCCTGACTGGCTTGCGCCTCGCAGCGGGCTCGCCGCGCGTCGGCGTGTGCCCGGCGATCCTCTTCCACAGCGCTCGCGGACCGCAGCCGCGCGCGCTCGCGCTGGCGCGCCTCGGTCTTGCGTACGAAAGCCAATATCTCGAGGTCGCGCAGCTTGCGGCTCACCCGCTGGTGGCGTCTAGTGCGCCTTACCGCCTGTTCGAGCGCGGGTATCTGCGCCTCTATCTCGGCAAGTATGTCGTTGATGCGTAAAGCGTTGGAATCCGTTTGCTCGAGCCTGCGCTGCGCTTCGTGCTTGCGGGCTTGGTATCGGCTCGTCCCGGCCGCTTCTTCGAAGATCTGACGCCGCTCGTGCGGCTTGGCGCTGAGCACCGCATCGATCTGGCCCTGCGATATGATGGCGGCGGCATCGGGCCCGAGCCCCGTGCCCAGCAACAAATCGACCACATCGCGCAGCCTCGCTTGCGAGCGGTTGATGAAGTATTCGCTCTCACCGGTTCGGTAGACGCGACGCGTGACCGCGACCTCGGCGAAGGGGCTCGAGAGCGTGCCGTCGCTGTTGTCGAAGCTGAGCGTGATTTCGGCCATGCCGAGCGGCCGGCGCTGCGCGTTGCCGGCGAAGATAACTTCATCCATCCGCGCGCCGCGCAGCTGCTTGGCGCTCTGTTCGCCCATCACCCAACGCGCCGCATCGACAAGGTTGGACTTTCCCGAACCGTTAGGTCCCACTATCGCGGAGATGCCGGGTTCGAACGCCAAATACGTCCGGTCGGCGAAGGTCTTGAATCCGAAGAGGTCGATGCTCTTGAGAAAAATGCTTATGCGGTCCTCAGGCGTCGCGCGCTGATGCAGCAGCTAAACGCGCTAGCGCTTCCGCGGCGGCGGCCGCTTGGGCCTCTTTTTTGCTCGGGCCGCGCGCCGATGCTAGCACGCTGCGCCCGACCGATACGCTGACGGTGAACGCGCGCGAGTGCGCCGGTCCGGACTCCTCCGTCACGACGTAAGCGGGCGCGGTCTTATAACGCGCCTGCGCGAGTTCTTGCAGGGCGGTCTTAGGATCCGCCGCTGCAAGCTCTTGGGCTGTCGCGAGATGCACGCGCTCGAGCAGGCGTTGGGCAGCCGGGTACCCTTCGTTGAGGTAGACCGCGCCGACGACTGATTCGAACGCGCCGGCCAAGATGGAAGGCCTGCGCTCGCCGTGCGCGCCAGCCTCTCCCTTTCCCAACAGGATGAGGCGGTCGACGCCCATGCGCAAAGCGGCGGCGGCCAGCGCGGAACGCGAAACCAGTTGCGCTTTGCGCCGGCTCAGGCGGCCCTCCGCTTCGTCGGGGTGCTTGGCGAACAACGCGTCGGAGACGGCGGCGCCGATGACGGCGTCGCCCAAAAACTCGAGCCGCTCGTTGGACGCGGCGGCCGCTCCGGATCTGCGCTCGAAGGCGTACGAGTCGTGGGTGAGCGCGGAGTCGATGCGCGCCAGAGCGGGACCGGAGAGATCGGCGCAGCCCAACGATCGCGCGAACGAGCGCAGCGCCCGAGTGCGTCCGATGCCCGCCGACAACGCCCCAAGCTCCTATGCCGCAGCGTGGCGGCGGAACACGACGATCGCGTTATGACCGCCGAAGCCGAAGGCGTCAGACAAAGCGACGTCGACCTTGGCCTTACGCGCGACGTTGGGGACGCAATCCACCGGGCACGATGCGTCGACGTTGCGGTAGTTGATCGTCGGCGGGATGGTCCCGTCGCGAATCGTCAAGACGGTGCAGATGCCTTCCAGGGCGCCGGCGGCGCCAAGGGCGTGGCCGAACATCGACTTGTTGGAGCTGACGGGCAAAGTCTTCGCCCGTTCGCCGAATACCGCTTCGATCGCCTGAGCTTCAGCCGCATCACCGAGTGGTGTGGACGTCGCGTGCGCGTTGATATAATCTACTTCGGCGGGGCCGATGTTGGCATCGGCAAGTGCCCGGGTTAACGCCAGTTTTACCCCGCGCGCCTTGGGGTCCGGCGCGGCCATGTGATAAGCATCCGACGACCTGCCGTAACCGATGACTTCTGCGTAGACGCGCGCGCCGCGCCGCCGCGCGAATTCCGCTTCCTCAAGGATCAAAGCGCCGCCGCCTTCGGCGATAACGAAGCCGTCGCGCGTGCGGTCGAACGGCCGGCTAGCGGTGCTTGGATCATCGTTATGCGTGGACAGAGCACGCATGGCGCAGAACCCGCCGACGGCCAGCGGCGTGAGCGGAGCTTCGGAGCCCCCGCACACCATGACGTCGGCCTCGCCGGCTTCGATCGCGCGGAAAGCGTCACCGATCGCGTTGTTGGAAGATGCGCACGCGGACACAGCGGTCTGCGTCGGCCCGTGGACTTTGAGGTCGATGGAGATGAGACCGGCAGCGATGTTCCCGATCAGCATCGGGATAAAGAACGGAGAGATGCGGTCAGGACCCTGCGCCAGCAGAAGTTTATGCTGCTGTTCGATCGTCATGATACCGCCGATGCCGGAGCCCATCAGCACGCCGATGTTTTCGCGGTTGGAATCGTCGATCTTAAGGCCGGAATCCGCGACCGCCTCGCGCGCCGCCGCAAATGCAAGCTGACAGAAGCGGTCCATCTTGCGGGCGTCTTTCTTTCCGACCAAGTCGGCGGCGTCGAACCCGCGCACTTCGCCCGCGATTCGGCTCGGCAGCTCGGAAGCGTCAAAAAGAGTGATCGGCCCGATGCCGCTTTTTCCGGCGACGACATTCGACCAAAACTCAGGGACGGAGTTGCCCATCGGCGTCACGGCGCCGAGGCCGGTGACGACGACTCGCCTGGTGCTAGAGCCAGCTGACGTGGAGATGTTCCTCGCTCATGATGGGGTCCGCCGTATTCCTACGGCATGTATTCCTCATAACATTGAGAGCTTCGGATTGGGTTCCTGCCCCGCTTGAGCTCGGGCTTGCACAACGAAAAGACCGGCTAGCGTTTTGCGCTCAACCGGTCCTTGCGTGTCTTTGGTTGTGGTTAGGCGACCGTTCGGCGACCCGTCACGGCACGCACGATGAGAAGCAGGATGACGCTGCCGATGAAGGCCACGATGATGCTTCCGATGTTGATGCCGGTCGCACCCTGATGACCCAACGCGTTGAAGATGTAGCCGCCGATAATTGCGCCGATGATGCCGATGATCATGTCGCCCAGTATGCCGCCGGGCCCCTCACCCTTGACCACTTGTTTGGCGAGGAAGCCGCCGATAATACCGACGATGATCCACGAAAGAATGCCCATGCTCGATTACTCCTCGTGAACTAGGGGCAAGCCGCCCCCTCCAGTCGTTTACCCTCTTTGGGCCGTTCTAAGCCTGCTTTTGGCCGCCAAAAGTCCCTTTCCGAGCGCTCGGTCGCCCGCATGAGCCGGCCGCGAGCGGGCAGAAGCAACCGATCATGGCGGAAACCAGCTGCGCCCACCCTAAGTGCAGGTGCGCAATATCCGAAACCTCGCCGGGCCGCTACTGCTGCGATGCTTGCGAACGCGCCGATCAGACCTCAGGCCGCTGCGTCTGCGGCCATCCGGCCTGCGGCGGCGTAGAAGGTACCGACGCGGGCCCCGCTCAGCGCAGGACGTTGTAGATCTCCATCATCTTCTGCGCGACATTGGCCCACGTGTAACGCCGGGCTCGTTCCCGCCCGGCCGCGATGCGCGGGTCCGATCCCTCACAACGCAGCACCGCGTCGATGCAGCGGGAAAACTCGGCGTCGTCGCCGGCCGCCGGCAGCCGAGCGCACTCGGCCAGCACTTCCTCGCTGACGGGCGTGCGCACGGCTACAACCGGCAACCCGGCGGCGAGCGCCTGCAGCGGCGGCAGCCCGAAGCCTTCGTAACGCGACGCGGACACCAACACCGCCGCCCGCTTGTAGAGATCGCGCAGCGCCGCTTCAGCGACGTAACCACGCAGTTCGATTCTGCGCTCGATCCCGAGCGTGCGCGCGACGCGGACGACTTCGGCCGCGTAGCTGGTGAGCGGGCCGACCGAGACGAGCCTTAGGCCGGGCAGACGGGCCACGGCTTTGACGGCGGTGACCAAGTCCTTGCGTTCTTCGACCGTGCCGACGGACAGTGCGAACGGTGCCGCAGACGGCATGCGCTCGACCTCGAAGTACGCGGCGTCGACGGCGGCGCCCGCGACGACTACGCGCGCGGGGTCGATCGCCAGTGCCTCGATGACCTCGGCACGCATCGACGCGGTGTCGGTGGCGATGATTTCGGCGCGGCGCGCCAGGCGCGGCTGAAATTCGTCGAAATACCAGCGGATGTGAGCCCGTGGTCTGACGGCGCGGTGACGCCAGAAGACGTCGTGGAGCGTGAGCACCGCCGGATGCGGACCGCGCCAAGGCAGCGTGCCGCCAGTGAAGTGGAAGACGTCAGCGCGCGCGCGCCGCGCGAGCGCTGGCGCCCTTAGCTGGTCCCAATACAGCCGGCGCCCAAAACGCCAAAGGTCAAAACGCGGATCGACGAGTTCGACGACGTCGACATCTTGACGCCCGCGCAGCGCCGCGACGAGGCCGCGCGCGAAGACGCCGATGCCGGTCGACGGTCCGATTGCAAACTGCGTTTCGATCGCAACGCGCAGGGGTCAAATACCAGGCGGCTGGGCCGACAGCGATTGCAGCGCCTTCTCCGCATCGGGCTGATGCGGGTGCAGCACGAGTTCGCGCGCGAAGGCGGCCCGAGCGCTGCGCTTGTCGCCCCATTGGAGCAACGCGAACGCGTACGAAAGCAGATACTCCTCGTTGAACGACGCCAGCTCCGTCGCCCGCCGGAAGTTCTCGATCGCGGCGCGCCGGTAAGCGGCCGCTCGGGCAGGACGCGCGTAGCCGGCAGCGGCATCCACGCTGCCTTGAGACTCGTATGCGGCCGCCAAATCTGCGCGGTACAGCGGGTCGCCGCCCAGCCGAGCGATGAGTTGGCGTTCCAAGGACATCGCCGCGTCGTACTGCCCGCGGGCGGCCATGCGGCGGACGGTCAAAGCAAGCCGCGGGCCGGCTCGAGCGCTCAGGTAGTCGTCGACGGCGGCTCGCTCATTGCCCAGGCGCGTTTGCGCATCTCCTTCCTCCGCGACGCAGGGCGCTCCACAGTCGGCGCTTTGAAAGTGTCGCAGCGCAGCGGTCGGATTTGCGTCCAGCATGGCTCGGCCGAGATCTTCTTCGATGATTCGAGAGCGCGCAGCGAGTGCATGGGCGCGCTCTAACAACTGCAAAGCGGCGCTTGCGTCGCCGCGGGCAAGAGCGAGGTTACCCGCATCGTCGTCCCACCAGGCCGCCAGCGTGCGCCAACCGCCTGCGATGACTGCGAGCGCCGCAATGCAAACCAGGGCCGCGCAAAGCCGGCGCCTTTGAGCCCCTTGAGTGCCGGCTGTTAGAATTTTACCGTGAAGTACAAGTTCTGCCGGTTTTGGACCCAATCGTACGACGGCAAAACGTTATCTTTGTACGCGTAGCGGTTGATAAAAAGGTTCACCGACGCGTTGGTGTTGGGGATGTTGTAGAGGACCCCCGTCGTCAGCGAGGTCTTTTGCTGATTGACCGACTGGCTCAAAACGTCAGCTTGCCCACCGTACGTCTGATTCGCGTAGGCGAGGTTTGCTGTTACGCTGGACGTCACCGGCACCGCGACCGACGCGGCGCGATAAGAGTGGCGCAGGTTCTCATAGTTGGGATAGAACAGCACCTTAGCGCCACTGCCGGCAAGCTCGGCGCTGCCCAATGGGTTGTACGCCGTCAGACCCAACGCGGGATCGGCCGCATAGACGGCCGCCGCCCGGTCGTTGCGCTGCAGGCTTTCGTAAAGTGCATCGAGGTTAACCGTCGCTCGGCGGTTGAGCAGCGGGATGCCTAACGTCACGCCGCCGCCGATCTCGCGGTAGCCGGCGCGCTCCGTCGCGGCATAAGCCGGCCCGAAGACCGGATTGGAAAACGCGCCCGGCTGCGCTTCGCGCAGATCCTGACCGCCCAAGCGCAGACGAGCGTCCACTTTGCCCATCGTCAACGGCAGGTTGAGCTGAACAGAAGCGCCGCGCGTGTTTGGCGCGTAAGAACTATAGAAATAGGGTCCCTGCGCCTTGAACTGGTTGAACAGCGGGAAGGCAAACGTTCCATAGGGGTAGGCGGCGTTGGCGCCCAGCGTGGGGCCGGTAAGCCCGTTGCTCCGAGCGATGGCGTCGACGCTCTGGTTGAGCGCAGCATTGTTGCCGATTCCAAACGGTCCCGGCAACTGGGGTGCCGTCCAAGACGCGAACAGGGCAGGTGCTTGGCCGGAGTACGTAAAGGGCGCCCCGTCCATGAAATTGGCGCCGACGTTTTGGTAAGTGAGCGTCTGATCGCCGCCGAGCAGGCGGAAGCGCAGGCCGATCACGCCGGCATTGTCCGCTGCGTACGGCGTGTTCACGGCATCGTTGGTATGCTTGCTCGCAGCGACTTCGCCGAAGACCATCGGCGTCTGCAGCGGGCCGAGCGCCGAGCCCAGCGGCACCGTTATGTCGAGCCCGAACACCGTATCGCTTACCAGCGACTGCGGCACGGCCGACTGCGCGAAGTACGTCTGGTCGGGCTGCAGATCGAACAGGCGGTTGAACGTAAGCCCGATCGTGCCGCCCGCCAGCCCCGGCGTGTGATACAAGAGCCGGCCGCCCGTATCGAAGCGCTGGGCGAAGGTGTTGTTCGCGACGGTAAACCCTTGATAGGAAAGGGCAACGGTCGAGCCGGGCGGCAGCGGCGCGGCAAAGACAACTTCGTTGGCGGACTGCACATAGTTAAATGCCGGCTCGTTCGGTTGGCCAGGACCGCTGAAGAAGCAGCCGGCCGGACAAGCGGGGCCTTTAAAGTACGAGACGTAAAGCGTTCCGGGCTGGCCGTTTTGGCTCAACGCGACGCTTTGCAGCGGCGCAGCGCCGGCTGAAAAGGTGTCGGTCGCAGGCGTCGATCCGTAGACGTTGCTGGTCGGCGCGAAATAGTACGAGCTCAGGTAACCGGTCTGCCCGATACCGGCGTCAAGCGGGGACAAACCGGTGTTGATGCCCACCGGATCGAGCTTGTACCCGAAGAGGGAAAAGTCTAAGTATCGCATCGCCGTGCCGGAGACGTCCGCGCCGCGTGGGAACGGCCGGAACGGATCCTTGTAGGCGGCGTGCGCGTCATCGGGCGGGCTAAACGTCAGACCTGTCAGCGAGCCGCGCAAGTTGTCCAGTTGTCCGAGCCGCACGTCCAAGCCGCGCACGTCGCCCGCTTGGGGCATGTTTACTTCTAAAGTTGGGCTGAACCCGACGCCCAGGCCGCCGTTGCGGTAGGCGCCGCGGCCAAGATCCAACAGCCGAACGGGCAACGAAATGATGAGATTGGGCGTAGCCGCGTACTGCGCTGTGAACTGCCACTGGCTGCGCGGCAGGTAGACGCCCGGATCGCTGCCGCCGAAGTAGGGGTCGCCCGAGTCGTCCGTCTCGATGTAAGCGTCGGTGAACCTTTGCACCGGATCGAGGCGCGCCAACTCGCCGTTTATGAGCGCTGGATTTTGGATGCTCTCCCGCTGGGTGTATCCCGAACTAAACGAACCGTGGATCGAGAACCGCTGCGCGAACTGCGTCGTGCGGTCGAGCGCTGCGAACCGGTCTTCCACTTCGGCGGTACGCACGCCCAGGGCTCCCAGTTCGTCCTTATACTGAGCGACGAGTGTGCGCAGGCTTTGGAGATCGGAACGGGATGCGCCGACGGCCTGGGCGTTGGCGATGGCGAGCGCGATGAGCTGCGCTGTCTGGGCTCTCGTCAGCCCCTGATGGGCGAATGCCTTGGCGGCTGCTTTGCCTTCGAGGAGCCCGTCGGCCGCCAGCGACTGCAGCGCGTCGTCGGCCGAACGGCCGATGGGAACGTCATTGAATGGCGAAGCCGAGGCGGGCAACCGCCCGCCGAATGCCGAGCAGGCAAACACCGCGCATACCGCCCATAAGGCGATCCGCTTCAAAGGCATGGACTCCACCACTTGCTCGCAATACGGCCCATGCGTTCAGTTACCCACGACGTGGGCCTTTCCTCCCGATAGCCTTTGCCGGTAGCGGCTTATGATCAACAGCGCCGCGTAGCCGTCCAGCGGCGCTTTGGGGACCAATAGTCCGCGTGGGACGAAGCGCAAGAGCCCCCCTGGCGGGTTGTCTTCGTAGTACAGCCGGCGAGCTTCCAAACTCGTGTTCCGCTCGTCGACCAGCACTACCGGAATGGCCGGCCACCGCCGGCGGCACAATTCGATAACGCAACCGGAGGTAGTAGCGTCGCCGACGCAGATCACCTCTATGGGGTGCCGGTCCACGTCGTGCTCGATGCGCCGCTCCAAAGCGCCGGCCGGGACGACTTCAACGCAGACGCGGCCTCCGTCGTCGCCGACCGCCGCGTAGCCGCACTTCGATCTGCCGGGATCGACGCCGACCGTCAGCCGCCGCTTGGGCGGCCCGTTCGTCATCGCCGCGACGAAACCGAGACGACGAGCATGGTCGTAAGCGGACCCTGGGTGTAGATGTCGTTGGTCGCGACGGCTTTGACGACGGCCGGCCCAGGCGCCCCGGTCAGTTCGGTGAGCGCCCTATCCAAGGCGTCGGCAGACGTGGTCGCGTTATCAGCCAGCTGGGGCGGCATGCCGTGACTGGTGGCTGACGCGACGACCAGATACAGAAGCTGGAACAGCGAAAGCCGGTCCTCGTCGCGGCTTGCGCCCGCGCGGACTTCCACCGACGCGATGATCTCGCCGCGGCGGTAGAGCAGCTTGTCTTGGAACACCTCGAGCGAGATGTTCATCGATCCGCCCCGGAAAATGTTCTCCCCTGCAACCGGCGTTACCACGGCGGACGACGGGCGAAACGACCGGATGAGCTTGGCCAGTTCGCGCAGCTTAGCGCGCGCCGTAGCGGTCAGCGGTTTTTGGGGATACGGCCGCACGTCCGGAATGCTAGCGTACTGCCGCGCGACGTTGACGAAAACCAGCTCCAGTTGTTTTTCGATCGTCTGCTCGTCGTCAGTCGATCTCACGATCAGGGCCTGCGACAAGGGCTCGCGAAACCGAAAGACCACCGGGTCTTCCTTCATCATGTCGTTGAGCCGGTCTCGTTCGCGCGTGAGGCTGGCTACCTGGCTGTTGAGCTTGTTGATCGAAAACAGCGCTTGGCGAGCATCGTACGAAAAGAGCGTCACGACGCCGACCACGAGCAAAGCAATGAGCATGCCGAAGGCGATCGCGAAGATAGTGCTCGTATAACGAGGGCGCAGGCCGAACAGCGTCATCCGCCGCCTACCGACGAGATGGCCGACGCGGTCGCCGATGTAGGCGATCGCCCCCGCGACGATCACGATCAGCACTACGGTCGCGACGCCGCGCCATTCGATCGCGAACAAGAAGCCTGCGTTGAAACCGGCCAACGCCGTCATGCCATCGCCGCTTTTTGCATGAGCCTCAGCCCGGCGGCGCAGAACGCGACGTTGGGCAACCACGCCATTACGAAGCTCGATGCCGGGATAGACCGCCCGATCGCAAGGCAGACCGTCGTCACTACGTAGAAGGCGAAGATCAACGCGATGCTGATGCCGAAGCCGGCGCCCGACGACGAGCGCTGCGGGCGCACGCCTAAAGGCATCGCCAGCAGCGTGAAGACGAGCGTCGTGAACGGACGCGCGAGTTTGCTGTGGTACGTCACTTCCAGCAGCGCGTAGCGCGAGGGGTCGGCGGCGCGGTTGGTCCTGCCCAAGTAGCGCGCTATCTCAGCTCGGCTCATGTCCTCGGGCTGCTTCGTCTGTTCCAGCAGCTCGGTGGGGTCGGCGCCTATATCGATGTTGAGCACCGGCCAGTCGCCGACTTTGCAGCAGGCCGGCGTCAGCTGATAGAGCTTCGCGTCGAAGAACGTCCACTTGTCGCCCCCATACTTCGCGCGCGGCGCGAACAGCAGCGACGTCAGCACGTTGTGGCGAAAGACCTCGACCGTGGTCGACTGCAGTTCTTCGGTTCTTTGGTCGAAGCTTTGCGCGTACGTGACTTGCAAGTCTCCGTTGGGAAGGACCGTGCTTACCAGGCTGTTGCCTACCAGGCTGCCGTGCCCTGACTGGATTTCGCGCCGCAGGATGTCGTTGGCCGTCGCCGCCGCGGCCGGCACCACGTCCTCTTGAAAGAGCAGCGCGACGAGCGACGCCACGAAACCGATCGCGATGAGCGGCGCCGCGACTCGGTACAGGCTGATGCCCCCAGCCCGCATCGCGGTGAGCTCAGAGTCGCCCGACAATCTGCCCATCGCCAGCAAAACGGCGAGCAGCATGGACATCGGAATCGTGAGCACGAGCGTCGCAGGCAACGTGTAAACGAAATACTTAGCCGCCGCGAAAGCGCTTGCATGCTCCTCGGAGACTAGCCGTGCGATGTTCAAAAGCTGCCCGGCCACGAACAGCAAGGTAAACGCTGCCAGACCGAACAGAAAAGGACCGCCCAGCTCTTGGGCCATGTAGCGATCGAGCAATTTCAAAGACGGAAGCTTTCGCCCAGATAGAACTGCCGAGCGACCGGCGAATCGGCGACCTCTTGAGCCGTTCCGGAGACTTCGATTCGGCCGCGGTTGAGGATATACGCTCGATCGACGATCGCCAGCGTCTCGCGCACTGCGTGATCGGTGATCAGGACGCCCATGCCTTTAGCCTTTAGCAGCCGGATGATCTCTTGGATATCGACGACCGCTATGGGGTCGATGCCCGTGAACGGCTCGTCGAGCAGCAAAAACGCCGGATCGGTCGCGATCGCGCGCGCGATCTCGACGCGCCGCCGTTCGCCGCCGGACAACGTCTCAGCGCGTTCATGCGTCAGCCGTTCCAGCCCGAACTCCGCGAGCAGCGCCGGCAAGCGGCGATCTTGTTCGTCGCGGCTGACGCTGCGTTGTTCCCAGATCAACCGGATGTTGTCCGAGACCGAAAGGCGGCGGAAGATGGAGTTCTCTTGGGCCAGATAGCCTAGCCCCTCGCGCGCCCGCACGTGCATCGGCTGATGCGTGATGTCGACCTCGCGGCCGTCGTCGGCGATCAAAGCCACGGTCCCGTCGTTGGGGCGCACCAAGCCTACCACCATGTAGAACGTCGTCGTCTTACCGGCGCCGTTGGGCCCCAGCAGCCCTACGACCTCGCCCGCGCGCACGTTGACGGAGACCTGATCCACCACGGTGCGGCCACCGTACACCTTCGTCAGGCCGCGCACGTCGATTTTGACCGGATCCGGCCGTTCGCTCAGCGCCTTAATGCCCCACTCCGTTCACGCCGAACAGCCGCAACTGCTGGAGATCGAGATCGGCGAGCGCGCGGTCGCCCTTGAGCACGTTGCCGCTGCGGTCGGATGCGACGACGTTTCCGCTGGCCGTCAAGACGCGCGTCTTATCATTATAGGACATCGTTTCGGCCGTCAGCGTCACGCCGCTGTCGTTGTGGGCCGTGACGCCGCCTGCCAGTTCCACATCGTACGAAACCGTATTGACGGTCGCCGTCGGGGCCGTTACCGTCAGCCGCACGCTGCTTCCTTTATAGAAGGACAACACGGTATTCGAAAACGTGCCCTTGCGGCCGTTCGTCGAGTACACCCCCTGCGCCGCCTTGAGGGTATATACCGGGCGCCCAGAAGCGATGTCGCTGATCTCTATCGCCCGGCCGTCCGCCTGATGACCCGATATCTTGTAGGCCGCTGGGCCGGGATGGTGCGGCCGCGCGCTTGGGCTCGGGCTTGGCAGTGCGGGCGGCGGCCGCCGACCGCATCCCCACGAACTCCCGCACAGGCAAAGCGCTGCGAGCAGCGCGGTTGCCGGGCCCACGCGGGAACGCGGCGCGTGCATTACGGCTTGCGCATCGGTCGGCCGGCGCCCGAGCGCCAGCATGAGACCGAGCATCGGCCACCACAGCAGGAAGAGAAAAGTCGTGACCAGATCGATCGTGTTCTGAAGCGCCGAGGCTAAAAAGCCGCTGCTCAAGGCGGCGAAGAGCAGCACCCGCTCGCGGTCATGGGGCGGGATGCCCTTTGCGGCCGCGCGGGCGCAGAGAAACGATGCCCCGACCACCCAGCAGAACGCTGCCAGCCCCAAGACGCCGTTTTCGACCAAGACGTTGAGCGGCAGGTCATGAGCATGGATCTCGTCGTTTTGCGCGTCGGGTTCCTTGAGCAGGGGGTAGACGCGGCCGAAACCCAGCGGCCCCGTCCCCGTCAGCGCAAACCGCTCCGCCATCCGAACGGCGCCGCGCCAGATCGTGATGCGCGAAGTGTTCTCGCTCGGATCGTGCCCCACGTTGGAAAAGACGCTTAGCGCCAACACCGCCGCCACCACCGCCAACGCCGAATAGACTGCCAAGGCGCGCCGACCCAACCGCGCTATGAGGATCGGCAATGCGAGTATGCAGCCCAACCACGCCGCCCGCGATACGGACAGAGCTAATCCGACCATGCCCACAGCGGCGGCCAAAAGTCCAAGCCGCCGCAAGACTGCGGGTGCGCCGACCTGCGCGATGCCAAGCGGGATGAGAAACAGAAGGTAGCCGGCAAATTCGTTGGGTTGCAAGAAAGTGCCGGCCGCACGGCCGTGAACGTAGGCGAAAGCCGCCGGCGGGTGACGCGACAACGTCAGCGCGATCGCGAAGAGCGCTGCGACGATACCTGAGACGAAGAAGCAGCCTAGTAAGCGCCGTCGCAGCCGATCGTCGTCCATCGTCCACCAAAACGCGAAAAAGGCCAGCACGTTTCCCGTCTGGCTGACGATCTCGAATTCGCTTGCATCGGCTGCGACACCCACGGCGGCGGCTAGGATCTCGGTGACGATCAGTACGCACAACGCGAGGCCGAGCGGCGGTGCGCTAAATGCACGCCAGCCGTGACGGCGGATCATCGCAAACAGGGAAACGGCGCACCCGAGCGTCACTACCGCGGCGAGCGCGCCCGCGAGGGGGCGGCCGAAGATCGCGACGCCACGCGGCAGCACGTCGGCCAGCGTCACCAGCACGGGCATCAGCGGCAGTGCGACCGCAACCGTGAAGGGCAAGGCGGCGATCGCGGTATCGCTGGACGTCCTTGCGCTCACGAGCCCGCGGTCGCGATCACGGTGTTTGCGATGGCGGCGCAGGCCCCGGGTGGGCCCATGCGCTCCCTGCCGACGCGAGCCATCGCGTTCATGCGCGCCGGATCCTCAAGCAAAGTGACGACGCCGCGCACGAAGCGTTCATCGTCCTGTGGCAGCACTAGCAGCGCATCCCCGAGCAGCTTTTGCTGGCGCATCCGGTACCATCCCATGCGGCCGGCATGCTCGCCTGACTCCATCGCCGCCACCACCGGCCGACCCGCGCCGGCGGCCTGTTCGTTGCCCGTGCCGGCTTGACCCAGCACCAGACTGCTCTGCTCCAGCACCGCCGGCAGACAGCCGGCGACGATGGCGACCTCCAGCGAGCCCTGGGCGCCGGCAGCCACGATGCCGCTGCGCGCTCCCGTCGGCCGCAGCGCGATTCCATCGGAAGATAAAGCGTGCATCAACGCCGCCGCATCTACGCTGGGGGCGAGGGCGAAGAGCGCCCGCACGCCGTGGTGGCCCCGCACGCCTCGAGCGGCGATGAGCCTGAGCCGCCGTAGGGCGCGGACGGCGTTGGGTATGGCGTCGGCGCGGCTGCCCGCTAAGACCCCGATCGACAGCATCCCGTGAGCCGAGGGTAGCGGGCAGCTACGCTCTTTGAGCTCGTCCATCATCGCGTTACCGACCCATCGCGCGTTCACGCCGCGCCAGCGCAACGCTCGAGCGGTCGGTTCATCCCTGGCAAACGTCACTCTGGCGCGCCGCGCGATAGCGCACTCTATACGCGAGTGCGGCGCGACGTACTGCGATTTGGCCGTCGCGACGAACACGGTGGGTCGCCGCGCGAACACTACGCAGGCGCCGGCGCAAAAGACGTCGCCGACAGCTACGACGACATCACGACAGCGCTGTGCGCTCAAGAACCTGAACTGCGCGAGCGTGAGCCGTGCTAGGCCGGCACGCAGGTCGCCGAGCAAGTTGCGCACGTTGCCGTATGTGACCAGGCCGCCCGAAGGCATGCGCGCGCGCGGGCCGACTGCGGGCGGCCAGGTATCTGCGGGCAGGCTGCCGACCAGCGGCGCGTGATCGACGGCCGCCCCCGGCGACCGCGCGACGATAGCCCGCGCGATCGAGCCGGCGATCGCCGCCTCGCCGAAGCCGTTGCTAACCATGAGGACGTTCACGCCGCTCGATGTACTCCGGACAACGGAACCAGGCGGTAGGATATAAAGCGTGACCGGCCGGCATCGACGGTCAACTCCAATCGGCCGGCGCAGCGGCCGTACGGTCCGGCATGGGCGATCGGCACGCCGCGGACGAACTCAGGCTGCGCGAGCGTGTCGTGGCTGTGTCCGCCTAAGATCGCGCCGATCTGCGGAAAGGCGGCCGCGAGTTTGCGGTCGGCACCTAGGCCCAGATGCGACAATATGACGGTGAGGTCGCTTTGCGGCGGCGCCTCGAGCAGAGCTGCCAGCGCGACGTGAGGATCTAAAAAACGCCAACCAGTGAGTCGCTCCCAGCAGCTCCCCGTCCGGTACTGCGGCGGCATGACGCCCAGCAGCCGCACCCGCCGCCCGGCGCCGTTCACGAACAACGCCCGCTCGAACGGGCACGGCGACCTGCCCCGCAGATCGACGAGATTGGAACAGACAAGCGGCATGGGAAGCGCGCGCGCGCGCGCCAGAAACCATCGGTAGCGGTAATGGAACTCACGGTTTCCAACCGCTCCGGCGCAATACGGCGCTGCGGCAAAATCGCGCGCGATGGGCTCCCGGTCGAAGAACACGGTCGAAGAGCCGCGCAGAGCGTCGCCGCAATCGACGAGCAGCGCTGTGGGCTCGACCAGCTTTGCAAGGCTTTGCCCGAAGCCGCGCCGGTCGTGAATGTCGGAGGTGTGGTAGATCACGAGCGTGGTCGGCGCAGGCTGAGCCATCAACTTGCATTCGCCAGCCGGCTGGCGACGAAGGCGGCGATGCGCCCCAGCGCATCCGGCGGCCCCAGCGCGCGGCGCAGATCGCGATACGCATGAAGCGAAGCGTTTCGTTCTTGACCGCTGCGCAGTAGGCGGATCGATGCGTCTACGAGCGCGCGGGGCGTGAAGCCGTCTTGCAAGAGCTCTGGCACCACCCTTGAGCGCAACACCAGGTTCGGTAAAGTGATCGGCCCGGCGACGAGCTTGGGAACCCGGCGCTTGGCGATGCGATACTGCAGCGCCGAAACGCGGTAGAACGTCACCTGCGGGATACCGCGCAACGCGGCTTCCAAGACCGCCGTCCCCGAGGCCACCCATGCCAAGTCCGCACGATCGAAGACCGCTTGACCATCCGCGCACGAGATATTAGCCGGCGGCCCGCCGTGGCGGCGCCATAGCGCGCCGATCTCGCGGCTGCGGCTGCCGGATGCCGCTACGATTTCGAACCGCGCGCTCGAGCCCGTCAAAGCGGCTGCGGCGCGCACCAAGACCGGCACGTGCAAGGCCACCTCCTCGGCGCGGCTGCCGGGCAAAATCGCGATGCACGGTGAGGCCGCGACATCGCGCGCCGGCCGTTGTGGGATCACCGAGACGAGCGGGTGGCCGAAATAAAACGCTTGCAGACCGAGCCGGCCGTAAAAGCCGTGCTGATGCTCGAACGGCGTCAGCGCCGTTGCGACGGCAGCGACGGCGCGCGCCTGAGAGGCGCTGTCCAGCCAAGCGCCCGGCGGAAAGTAGTACAAGGCTTGGCCGCCATAGCCGACACGCCGTAGGCGCTGCAGCAGCCGGAGGTGGAAAGCGCCGAAGTCCACCGTTATCAAAAGCTTGGGCGGGCGCGTGCGCAGCGCTCTCTCAAGGCGCCTCATGCTGACGTAAAGCGCGGGGATTTTCGCCAGCGCCGAAATCGGGCCGATGCTGGCCCACTCAGAAGTATCGCAGGCCAACTGCACGCCGGCCGCGCGCAAACGCGCGCCTCCCGAGCCGGCGAAGGTGGTACGCGGACGCACCCGGCGCACCGCGTCGACGAGCAGCGCTGCTTGCAGGTCGCCCGACGCCTCGCCCGCGCTGATGAAGATGTCCGGGCTAGGGTTGTTCGAAGACGCCGTCGGTTCGTTCTTCCGGACGACGCTCCGCCACGCGTAGTTTCGCCAGCATGGGCCGCGTTAGAATCCCGCGCGCCGAATGATCGGACAAAAAACCCAAGAGTTCTCGGCCTTCCGGGGTAGTCGAAGCGCGGCGCAGCTGATCGATCGTGCTGGACTTGGTGTCGTCGGAGAAATACAGCATGCGGTAGGCTTCTTTTATCTCATTCACCGATTCGCGCGGCACGTTGCTGCGGCGCAGCCCTTCGTTGTTGAGGCCGCGCACCGACGCCGGGTTTCCAGCGGCCATGAAAAACGGCGGCACATCTTTATGTATCTTGCTGTGGCCTCCGAGCATCGCCAAACGGCCGATGCGCACGAATTGGTGCACTCCTACCATGCCGCCCAAGACCGCTCCGTCGTTCACCGTAACGTGGCCCGCGATCTGACTGAGATTGGACATGACGACCCGGTTGCCGATGTGGCAATTATGGGCGATGTGCACGTATGCGAGCAAATGGGTGTCGTTGCCGATCGTCGTCTCGGATTCCGCGCCGGTACCACGATTGATGGTCACGAATTCGCGCAGGACGTTGCGGTCGCCGATCTTGACGTACGAGACCTCGCCGCGATATTTCTTGTCCTGCGACGATGCGCCGATGACCGTGAACGGATGAACTTCGTTGTCTGCGCCAAGGCTCGTCCGTCCGTTGACGACCACGTGCGCAAGCAGCTTTGTGCCGTCGCCTATCGATACGTGCTCGCCGACCAGGCAGAAGGGGCCGATCTCGACGCCGCGCCCCAGCTTGGCCGCCGGATGCACGACTGCGGTAGGATGGATATTGAGCGCGTGAAGGGTTACCGAATCGCGTCTGCGCACGGACGCTCAGTTGTGCAGAATCGAGGCATCGAGGCGGAACAGCCGAGTATCCGACACCATCGAAAAGGCGAACTCTCCGGAACAGACCAGTTGGTCGCCGACGCGTGCCTGCGCTCGCAAGCGGCCGATGTTCATGCGAATCCAGATCACGTCCACTTCCATCATCAGGCGGTCCCCCGGTATGACCGGCCGGCGGAACTTCACCTTGTCGACGCCGGCCAAGTAAGGCACGGTCGTCTTCTGGCTTTTCGGTTCTAAGATTGCCGCCCCGCCCAGCTGCGCCATGGCTTCGATGATCAAGACGCCCGGCATGACCGGGTTGTTCGGAAAGTGGCCGGTGAAAAACGGCTCGTTGAAGGTGACGTTCTTATAGCCGACCGCGCGCTTTTGCGGCTCTAACTCGATGATGCGGTCGATCAGCAGCATCGGGTAGCGATGCGGAAGCACCTCCATGATCGAGCGCACATCGATGTGAGTTACGTTGTTGATCTTGGAAGAAGGCGACACAGCGTCTTTCTAGACTTTAGCGAGCGCCGGCCGCAGCCGGCAGCGGCGTGAGAAGTTCGCGCACCGCCGCCACGTGCAGCGCGTGCCCGGACTTAAAAGCGATCACCTCGCAGCGCGGGTGCAAGCCCAGCAGCGCGAAGTCCCCCATCAGGTCGAGCACCTTGTGGCGGACGATCTCGTTGGGAAAGCGCAGCGGCCCCATGTAAGCGTCCTTGTCGATGACGACGGCGTTGTCGAGCGACCCGCCACGGGCAAGGCCGCGCGCGTACAAGGTCTCGACCTCCGCGCGAAAACCGAATGTGCGGTTGGGCGCGATCTCCCGCAGGAAGTACTCGGGCGTGATCGGCGGCGTCGCTATGAATTGAGCGCCGACCGGCTCTGGGAACGCGACGAAAAAGTTGACCTTGAAATGCGGCGCCGGAACGATGACGAGCAGCTTGTCGCCCTCGCGCCGCCAGTAGGGCGATCGCACTTTGAGCACGTTGCGCGGCACGCGCTGTTCGCTGCGCCCCACGTCGGCGATGGCCGCCGCAAATGGCAATGCGCTGCCGTCCATGATCGGCACTTCGGGAGCGTCCAGCGAAACGATCGCATTGTCGACATCCATGCCGGCCAAAGCCGCCAGCAGGTGCTCGACCGTATTTACTTGGGCGGTGGCGGATGCAAGAGTCGTGCAGCGAACCGTCGAGTGAACAGTTTCCGGAACCGCTGGGATGCGCGAGCCGTCCGCGAGCACGAATGAGAGGCCGGCGTTCGCCGGAGCGGGGCAGACGGTAAGCCGCGACCGGCATCCGGTGTGCAGCCCCACGCCCGCCAAGGTGAATTCGCGAGCTAGTGTGTGCTGATATTCCACCGCTTCTCACTCGCTTTGGACGGGCTATCGATTCTTACGGACTTCGTCCACCGCTTCCGTCAGAGAACGCATCTGCTCCACGACCTTAGGCAGCCTTCGCAACAGGACCTTCTGCTCCATCTCCGCGCGATGCGGCTGCGCCGGATAGCCCGACACTTTGGAATGCGGCGGTATCGAATGACTGACTTTAGCGCCGCCCATGACTATCGTCATCTCGCCGACTTCGATGTGGCCGCCGACGCCGGCTTGGCCCGCGATCGTCACCAGCGCGCCGATCTTGGCGCTGCCGGCGATGCCGACTTGAGCGCACACGGTGCAATCCTCGCCGATCTGAACGTTGTGGGCGATCTGCACTTGATTGTCGATCTTGGTGCCGCTTCCGACCGAAGTGGATGCGGTGACCGCGCGGTCGATCGTCGTGCACGCTCCGATCTCAACGCGGTCGCCGACGACGACGTTGCCGATCTGCGGTATCTTGATCTGATCCTTGCCGACCCGCACGAAGCCGAACCCGTCGCTGCCGATGACGCAACCGGAGTGCAGAACGCAGTCGTCGCCGACGACGCAATCGTCCAAGACCGTGGCGCGCGGGTGCAGCAGCGTACGGCATCCGATGCGTGCGCGCGCGCCGACGTACGCGCCGGGCATCACGACGGCGCCGTCGCCAAGCCGCGCATCCGAGCGCACGATGGCCCCCGCGCCGATCCACACGTCGCGCCCGCGGACGACGCCGCTTTGGACCACGGCGGCTTGATCGACGTATGGTCCCTGCGGCAGCGGCACCGCGAAGGAAGCCAGAATCGAGGCCAGCGCCGCACGTACGTCCGAACTCACGATCAGCCCTTTGCCGCCTGAGTCGGCGGACGAGAGCTGCTCGGAGACCAAGATCGCACTGGCCTTAGAAGCGACAGCTTTTGCCAGCCATCGCTCATCGACTGCAAACGTGAGCGAACCAGGCGCCGCATCATCGGCGGAGCTCAGCCGGTCGATCGGTGTCTTCTCGTCGCCGACGACTCGGGCGCCCGCGAGCGCGGCTAACTCAGCGAGGCTCGGCACGACGCATATTTTTGAAACGCGCTATGGTCGGCGGTTGCTATTTGCCGGGGCCGGGAGACGGCGTTGACAGCGGTATCTTCAAGGCCTTTTTGACGTCGTCCGTGATGTCATCGCCGCCGAACGCCACGCCCTGGCGGGTGACCACGATCTGGTAACGGCGCTCGGCCGCGATCCCTTGGACGGCCGAGCGCACGTCGCCGCTGACCTCGTCTTGCCAGCGCTTCGACTGCTGCTGGAGCTGCATGAACTGCCGGCGCTTTTCGTCGGGTTTCATCTTGCTGTCGCGAATGGCGACGAAGTTGGCCTGCAGCTGATTTTCGTAATTGATAAACTTCGGCCAGCTCTGCTCGAGCGTGGCGACATTGACGACCGCTACCTGCGAGTGACCGCGGGCACAGCCGCCGAGAACCGCGCCGAGCGCGCACACTGCGAGGCATCGTCGTATTGACATCTAACCTCCGGACGGGCCGGGCGAGGGCAACGCATTAGCTAACGTCGACATGCGCTTGACTACGGCCGCGGTGAGGTCCACAGCAGTTCCGGAACCGGCTATTGATCCGAAGACGACCGCTACGCCCTGCTGGTGGGCGACGTCTTGGACCTGGATCTGCGCCTGCGCGACGATCTTGGCGTACAAGTCGCGCCGTTGGGCCGCTAGACGATCGATTTGCGCTCCTACCGCTTGGTTGTCCTGGAACTGCATGCGCGCGATCGCGCTGTACTTGGCGACCAGCGACTGGCGTGTCTGGCGATAGGCGATCAGAGCCCGAGTTGCGTCGCCGACGTATTTCGACTGCATCGCCGCGTGTATGCCCTGCACCTGACTGCGGATTTGCGGGCTGGTCGCAAGCGTTCTGTTGGCGGCGCTAAGCTGCGCTTGCAGCTTGCCGCCGATCACCGTGGCTTGCGAGCGCAACTGTCTCTCCAGATCGCTTTGCCGTGCCGCGAGTTTGGCGCTCGTCTGCTTTTCCGTGGCTGCCCGCTCGGCGTTGAAGCGGTTCGCCGCCGCCGCGCTCGTCTGCTTTTGAAACGCGCGCAACTCCGCGTTATCGCGCTGCTTCAACTGATTGATCGAGTACTGCTCGCGCGTGTCGATGTCTTGCAGCCGCGACGAGTAGGCAGCGCGCTGTTGGGGCGTCAGTCCAAGGTTCTCCAACTGCGTCTTGAGGTTCAAACGCTGGTCTTGGTCGGCGCGCGCCAAACCGATCTGATACGCCGTCTCGGCCGCGCTCAGCGCGGCTTCTTTGGCCCGCACCTTCGCGGCGACATCACCCGCGATCGCCTGCTGGAGGCTTTTGAGGTGAGCCGTGTCCTGCTTGAAGAGATCGCTGCGGTACTGGTCAAGCGTCTGGCGCCCCTGGCTTTGCAGCTGTTTCATCTGGTTCCCGAACTGCTGCTGCATGCCACTGGGCGCTCCCACCGACTCGGTCGCGCCCGTGCCTAGGGCGACCGACTGAACCTGGCCGATCGCGCGCGCCTCTTCGCCCTCGTAAAACGAACGCTTGGCAGCGAGCTCGTCGCTGAACGACTGCTCGGCGTTCTGCAGATCGCGCTGCAAGGCGGCCTGAGCGGCCCGCTGCGCAGCGTTGACCGGCTGAGGGCCGGTCAACGCGGCGGCGTTGAGAGCAGTTATCTGGTTTTGCAGCGCGTCGAGTTGGCCGTGCAGCGGATGCGCGCCGACGACCCGGTCCAAATCCACGTAGCCCACCAGCCCGCCAGCCGGCGTGGCGAGTCCGGGGCTAGCGATCGAGAGCAGATCTTTGACGCCTTGATCGGCTGGATGCTTGGCGCAGCCGGCGGCCGCGATCGTCAAGACGGCGCACAGCGCCGCCGCGGGGCCGCGGCTATTGCAGCGCTTTGACGACATCTGAGGTGACGTCGGTTCCTCCGTAGACCCGGTTCGTCGCGTCGATGACTAGCAGCAGGTTCTTGCTCTTGGCCGTGGCGCTGATGGCTTTTTGCGTCGCGTCGATGATCGGCTGGATGATCTTCTTCTGCTGATCGCCTAACTGCTGGTTGAACGATGCGACCACTTGCTTCTGCTGATCGGCGTTCTTGCCCGCAAGCTGGCCGTTGAGCTGGCCCTGCAAGTTCTGGCGCGCCGCCAGAAAATCTTGATTGGCTTTTTTGACCTTTGCCAGATCGTTGATCTGCTGCTGGTCGACGAATCCGACCTCCGACGGCGGCGGCGTGTTGACCGGCGGAACGAGTTGACCCGGCTGATTCAGCATATTTATGACGTCTTTGGTGATGTCTTGGCCGCCGACGATGATGATCTGTTTGTCGACGACGACGCTCAAGTTCTTGTTGGCCGCCACCGACGCGATCGCGATTTGCGTCCTTGCCAAAAGCGGTCCGAAGACGTCGTGCTGCTTGGCGACGCTGCGCTGACCGAAGTCGGCGTAGATCTTCTGTTGCTGCGCTCGGCTTTTGCCCTTGATCGCAGCCTGGAACTGCCGCGATATCTGGTCGCGGTAGGCAGCGAACTGGGCTTGGGCCTCCTGGAAGGGCTTGAGCGACCCGATGGCGGCCTGATCGACGAAGCCGATGTCCGAGATATCGGTGCCGAGCACTTGCGGCGATGCGGCCAGCCCGATAAAAAGGGCCAGGGCGGCCGCGCACGAGCGCCCCAGCCAGCGATGCCGGTTTGCGGTTTGCATGGGCGTCAATTTCCTCACCTGAGTCAAAATGACTGGTTGATGCCGAACGATACGTGCGCTCCGTTTTGGCCGGTCGCGAAGTCGATCCTGATCGGCTGCGGCAGGATCGGGGTATACACGCGAATCCCAAACCCGACGTCCGACTTCAAGTGGTAGGGCGCTTCCGAATAGGTCACGGACGATAGCGGCCCGCTCGACGCCGGAGCATGGGGCCCCGCAGGCGGAGGCGGCGTCGGCGCGGGCGACGGCCCGATGTTGGGCGTGACGTACGGCGTATCGCCGGTATCGGCAAAGAGCGCGACGGAAAACTTCTTGTCCGTCGTCACTGGGATGCGCAACTCCAGTTGGCCGAGCAGCTCGCGATCTCCGTAGAAGACGTACTTGGTGCCGCGCAGCTGTTGATCCGACAGGCTAAACAGGTCGTTGTAAGGCAACGCCGTGCCACCGCTCGAGTAGCCGTAGTTAAAATGAAAAGCCAAAGTCGAGTGCTTGCGGACCGGCCGGAATTTCGTGTAGTCGAAATCGCCTTTGACGAAGCTGAAGTCCGAGCCGAATGCTTTGCTGGACAACTCCTGAGCGAGCGACGACGTGCCGCCGAAGCGCGGATTCTGGACATCGTCGCGATTGTCGCGCACGAGCGATGCGTTCAAGCTGCGCAGGTTGGAAGTCCCGGGCCGCACGGCCCCGCCTCCGACGCCGGTCGTGCCGCCGAGCGGTGAGGTCGTCTGCGTGCTGCCGATGATGCCGGAGCCGACGTCGAGGAACTGCTGCGGAAAGCCGTTCGCGCTGAACGATTGGAACAGGCGCGTGGCCGACAGCCCGAAATTCAGCCGCGTGTAGTCGGCCGTCGGATGGCCGAAGCCGATCTGCACGCCGGCCTGACGCGAAGAGTAATCGGCGAACTGGCCCGTGCACGGCGTCGGTCCCGGCGAGCAGGGGCCGCCGACTGCCGAGGTCGGCACGTTGCTCAGCGTGTTGGTGATCGTGCCTCCGTTTAGGGGCGTCACCGAGAAAAACGGGTTGTTACCGGGCTCCTTGTACACCGGATAAGGCTGGTTGTTGACGTCGTTGTTGAAGAAGCTGAAGGACAAAGAATCCGCCCTGAACTTATGGATGTAAGGCACGCTGATGCCGAAGTTCACATTGCTGATGTGCTGGCCCCGCTGCAAGCTCACGGAAGCGCCGTTACCGGTGCCGTTGATATTGTTCTGCGAGAACGAGACGTTGCCGGCGAGACCTTGGCCGTACTGGCCGCCGCCGCCGTAACTGACGCCTACGCTAGCCGTGCCGGTCCGCTGTTCCACGACCGTCCACACGAGCGTCACATAGCCGCACTTATCGCCGAAGGGCTTGGTCGACAGATCGACCGACTTGAAGAACTGCGTGTTGTTGATCGCCTCGTAGTCGCGGCGCAGCCGCGCATCGGTGATCAGCGCCCCCGGATACATGCGCAGCAGCCGGCGTATGACGTAGTCCTTGGTCACCGAGTTGCCGGCGATTTCGATCGCGCCCACGCGCGATTCGCAGACGTTGACGTCGACGACTCCGGGGTTGTTCGGCTCCGGCGCGCCGTCGAAGGAGCCGGAAAAACCCAAGTCCTTGTATAGCGACTGGATGGCCTGCAAGTCGTCTTGGAATTGCCCTTCCGAGAACGTCGTCCCCGGTTTAGTCTTCATGGCGCCCAGGATAGCCCCGGTCGGGACCACGGTGTTGCCGGTCACCTTGACCTGGCTGACGACCACGCCTTCTTTGATCTGCAAGTCCAACTCGCCGTTGCGCTGCACGCGGATGTTCTGCACGTGGCGCGTGCCGGTGAAGCCCAGCTTGTCGTAGTACGAGTTGATCTTCTGCACGTCGTCGCGCAGCGTGTTGGTGTTCAGCACCGCGCCGACCGTGGTGTCCATCAAAGCGGTGAGGATATCGCTCTTCACGTGCTGGTTGCCCGTGAAGACGATCCGAGCGACGCTTGGATTTTCCAAGACGATGAAGTTAAGCGCCACTCCGCCCGGCGTCGCCCGGACGTCGCTGCGCACGTCGGTGAAGAAGCCCAGACCGAGGATCGCGTTCTGATCGGCGGCGACTTGCTTCGTGTCGAGCGGCGCACCCACCGTCGATCGGACGACGGCCAACACGCGCGCCGCGGGGACGTGGTTGTTGCCTCGCACGTTGACGGCCGTGATGATCGGCACCGCGGCGGCCGGAGTCTGCGTGGGGCTGGCGATCAATACCGCAATGCCGAGCGCGATCGCGACGGTCAAGAACCGCCCAATCAACCCAAAGCGCCCGTCACTCTTCATAAGGCGTAGTATGAGCCAAGCGGGCGATAATGCCTGCGTCGGATGGGTGCTGGGCTGATTGACCTGTCGGTAGCTGCTCATGCCGCAACGGCCCTGACTTAGATCGAAATACCGATTGGCGCCGCCCCCACTCGAAACGTCGACCGGCTTGCCGCGGTTTCGCCGTTTGACCGCGCGGACCGACGGCCCTGATGCTCGTGCGCCCCTCGATCGGCGACTCATACGTCGAGGTTCTGCACGTCGCGCGCGTTGTCCGCGATGAACTGTTTGCGCGGCTCTACTTTTTCGCCCATCAAGACCGTGAACATCTCGTTCGCGGCCACCAGATCGTCCATCAGCACCTTGCGGACGGTGCGCCGCTCGGGGTCCATCGTCGTCTCCCAAAGCTGCTCGGGGTCCATTTCGCCCAAACCTTTGTACTGCTGGATCGTATAGCCGTCGCCGGCCTGCGCGATGATGCCGTCACGCTCTTCTTCGCGATAGCAATACCAGGCTTTTTTGCCTTTGCGCACCTGGTAAAGCGGGGGCTGGGCTATGAACAAGTGTCCAGCTTCGATGAGCTTTGCCATGTGCCGGTAGAAAAACGTCAGCAGAAGCGCTCGGATGTGTGAGCCGTCGACGTCGGCATCGGTCATTATGTAGATGCGATGATAGCGCAGCTTGGCGAGGTCGAAGTCAGAATCGAAGCCGGTGCCCAGCGCCGTGATGAGCGCTCTTATCTCTTCGTGGCCGACGATGCGGTCGAGCCGCGCCTTTTCGACGTTGAGGATCTTGCCCTTGAGCGGCAGGATGGCCTGGAAATGGCGATCGCGGCCCAGCTTAGCGCTGCCGCCGGCCGATTCGCCTTCGACCAAGAACATCTCGCTTTTGGCCGGGTCGCGTTCGGAGCAGTCGGCCAGTTTGCCGGGCAGCGATCCGCCGTCGAGCGCATTCTTGCGCCGTGCTAAGTCCCGAGCCTTGCGCGCGGCGTCACGAGCGCGCGCGGCGTTGACGCACTTCTCGCAGATGCGCCGGGCGGGAGCGGGGTTCTCTTCCAGATAGTAAGTCAGCGCTTCGGCCACGACCTCGTCTACGGCACCGCGGGCCGCAACGCTGCCGAGTTTTGCCTTGGTCTGGCCTTCGAACTCGGGATTGGAAAGCTTCACCGAGATCACGGCCGTGAGCCCCTCGCGGACATCCTCGCCGGACAGGCTGCCGTCGGATTCCTTGAGCATGCCGGCCTTCTTAGCGTAATTGTTGACGACCCGGGTCAAGGCCGAGCGAAATCCGGCCAAGTGCGTGCCGCCGTCGACCGTGTGGATGTTGTTGGCATAGGCGAACTCGATGACGTTGTAGCCGTCGTTGAATTGGAACGCGGCTTCGACCGCGATCTTGTTGCGCTCTCCGGCGACGTAGCGGACATCGTGAAGCGGCTCCTTGTTCTTGTTCAAGTGCTCGACGAAGCTCTTGATCCCGCCCTCGAAGCAAAAGGACTGCTTTTTGTCGATCCGCTCGTCGATCAGTTCGATGCGCAACCCGCGATTTAGGAAAGCCAGCTCGCGCAGCCGCTGCTGCAAGATGTCGAGCGAGAAGTCCAACACGGCGAAGATCTCGGGATCGGGCTTGAACTGCTGGGCGGTTCCCGTTCCGTCGGCCGTACCCACGACCTTGAGCCTTGACGCGGCCAGCCCGCGCGCAAAGCGCTGCTCGTAGAGCTTGCCGTCGCGCTTGATGCGCGTGACCATCCACTCCGACAGAGCATTGGTGACGGATATGCCGACGCCGTGCAAACCGCCGGAAACCTTGTAACCCAGCTGATCGAATTTGCCGCCGGCGTGGAGCACGGTCATCACCACTTCGACGGCGGGCTTTTTCTCCGATGGTATCACATCGACCGGTATGCCTCGGCCGTCGTCGATCACCGACGCCGAGCCGTCGGCGTGGATGATGACGGTGATCTCGCGGCAATAACCTGCCAAAGCCTCGTCGACGGCGTTGTCGACTGCCTCGAAGACTATCTGATGAAGCCCGCGGATCCCGGTGTCGCCGACGTACATCCCCGGGCGCTTGCGCACGCCCTCGAGGCCTTTGAGGACCCGGATATGCTCGGCGCCGTACTCACCGTCTTTGGCCTTACGGACAGTCGGCGGCGCGGCGGCTTTGCCGTCCTTTGTTGCCAATCGTGTGATACCTTAGCGCCGGCCCGGGGCCGGAAAAGTGGGCGCGCAAGCGCAGCCGCAAAACGACGATCCATGCATCATGAGGCATGAACGTTTCTGCCTCGGACATTCGTGAAATGCGCCGTTTTGGCCTTTCGCGCGGACGCGCCGAGGCCGCCCAGCAGCGCCGTCGCCCAACGCGCGCTCAGCGCATCGCTGATCGCCGCCGCCCCGATCTGCGACTGCGGCGTGCGCAGCAAAAGCATGAGGTAGCTCCAGGCGACGACACGATCGGCACCCTCGAGCGAACCGGCGCGCAGACGCGGCGCCGCCAGATGCAATTGAGCCTCCCAGGCGCTCAGCAAGCGCCGGCGCACCCGTTCGTAGCCCTCACGATCGGCCGACCGCGCGCTCAACGCGGCGTCGTCCAGCCACGGCGCTTGACACAGCGCGCGTTCGAGCTCGCCGTCGGCGCGCCGGCGCGCTTCGGTCTTGCAGACGGCACATCGCAGGGCGCCGTTGTCAGGTGGATCGAACCAGGCCGAGCACAGCGAGCACGTGCTCCAGCCGGCTCTCATTCGGCGCCGGTTGAGCGCTTCCTGACGGCGGCGAATGCGGCGCAGCAGCCCCTCCAAATCTTGCGCCGACGTGTCGGCGTCGTCGTCGGCTTCGTCAGTCGCTTTGCGCTCTGCATGGCGTGCAGGCCGCCATGCTGCCGCCGCTCCCTCAAGCAATGCCTTGGTCTTTGCGGTCGCAATGCTGAAGCGCAGCCGGCGGATGCCGGCTTCCGGACAACGTCGACGTAGATTTGCGATGATCGCAGGCTCCAAAAACGTCAGTTGATGGCTCCAAGTGCTGCCCGTCGTGAGCACGCTCAAAGTGCCGTTTCTTATGCGGCCGGGCCGCGTCCGCCGAGCGACTTGCGGGCCGACAGCGTCTTCCCACGCGGCGGAGATGATGCCGGCGGGGTCGGCGCAAGCCGGACGCAAGCCGCCCGGGCGCCAGCGTTGGAGTAGCGTGCGCAGCGCTAGCGGACCGTTCATGAGCTGTGCACGGCGCTGAGCGGGGTCAACCGGCCATCTTCGACGCCGATCACTGCCGGACGCAAAGCAGCGGGGAGTTCGGGGAGTTCGGTCGCGGTGATGAACGCCTGGTCGTAGTCGCCCAACGTCTCCAAAAACGCCATCCGCCTGGCTCCGTCCAGCTCGGACAAAACGTCATCCAAGAGCAACAGCGGCGCTTCGCCGGCGCTGGCGTGCAGCAGGAAATACTCCGCCGATTTCAGCGCCAAGATGGCCGTGCGCTGCTGGCCCTGGGACCCGAAGCGCGCCAAAGGCTGGGCGTCTAGCAGCAGCGCGAAGTCGTCTCTGTGCGGCCCGACGAGCGCGATCTTGCGAGCGATTTCGGCCGGCATCGCTTTGTCGAGCGCAGCCCGCAAGACGTTGGCCATCGCCGGCGGGGATTCGTCGTCTTGAGCCGGCGACGGACGATACTCGACGTGCAGCACTTGATGACCGCGGATCCAGCGCGCGTGCACCGAAGCCGTCTCCACCGCCAGGCGCCGGACGTAGGCCGCGCGCGCCGCGCTGACCCGCACGCCACAATCGCAGAGCTGATCGTTGTAAGTGTCCAGCAGCGTGCGGTCGGCGCCGGCCGAAAACCGCAGCAAAGCGTTTTTCTGAGCCAGCACTTTAGCGTAGTGCGCCAGATCGCGGTAGTAGCCGCGGCCGCTTTGCGCCAGCGCCGCGTTGAGCATCCGACGGCGCAGCGCCGCCGGTCCCCCGACCAGCGCCAGATCGAAAGGCGTAAACGTGACTGCTGCAATGCCTCCTAAGAATTGGCCGTACGGCACCGCGCGGCCGGAACGGAAGAAGCGCTTGCGCGAACCCTCGCCCACGGCGGTGATTATGCACGCCGCCCTGACCTCGCCGTGCCGGGTCTGCACGCGAGCCGAAACGTTCGCGGCCGGAGCTTGCGAGCGGACCATATCGGCTTCGCGGGACGCCCGAAACGATTTGCCGGTCGCCAGCAAGGCCAGCGCTTCGAGCAGATTGCTCTTGCCTTGAGCATTGGCGCCGATGAGGATCGACGTTCCTGCGGGCGGTTCAAACTCGATCGCGGCGTAGTTGCGGAAGTTGGCCAGTTCGATCGAGAGAACGCGCACGCCGCGGGCCTATTGGCGCAGGGGCATCAGAATGTACAGCTGTCGCTCGACGTTGTCGCCGCTGGCTGGCCGCAGCGCCGTGGGATTCAAAGCGCCGACAAATTCCAGGCTCACCGTGTCCGCGTTGATGTGATTTAGGATTTCGACCAGGTACTTGGCGTTGAAGGCGATCGTCAGCGGATCGCCGCTGCGATCGACGTCGAGCTCTTCGTAGGCGTTGCCGGCGGTGTCCGAGGTCGCCGTGATCACCAGGCTGTTGCCGTCCATCGCCAACTTGACCATGCTCGCTCGATCGCCGGCGACGATCTCCGCCCGGCGCAGGCTCGCCAACAGCCGGCCGGTGGCTGCGATCAGCTTGCGCTCGAACTTAGGCGGTATAACCTGCTGATAGTTGGGATACTGGCCGTCCACCAAGCGCGCCACCACTTTGACTTCGCCCGCGCTAAATACGAGCTGGTTGGATTGACCGCCGAGCACCGTCGCCTCGATGGTACCCGCGCCGCCCGCGCGTACGACTTCGCCCAGTGCCCGGGCCGGAACGATGAGCCGGGCCGAACTGGCAGCCGCCTCGGTCAACCCGACTTCGTAGCGCGCGAGTCGGTAGCCGTCGGTCGCGACCAGCGTGAGCTTTTGCCCCTCGATCTCGAGCAGCGTACCCATCAATACCGCGCCCCGGGCTTCTTCGCCGCTGGCGGCAAACGTCACGCTGTTGACCGCTTCGCGAAACGCCTTGGCATCGACGCGGAACGTATCGCCGGCCTTGCCGTCGGGCAAAGGCGGGTATTCGTCGGGCGGGAGCGCGAAGAACTCGTAGTTAGAGCGCTCGCAGCGCAAAGCCGCGCGGCTGGCGGTCCCGTGCATCTCCAGGGTCGAGGCCGGGAGGTTAGCCAGATAACCCGAGAACAAGCGCGCTGGGATAGTGCACGCGCCTTCCTCTTCGATCTCCGCCGAAAATCCGTTCTCGAGCGTCAGTTCCAGATCGGTTGCGCGCACGGCGACCCGGCCGTCCTTAGCCGACAGCAGGACGTTGCCCAAGATCGGCATCGTCGAGTGGGCGTTGACGACCTTGCTTGCGGCTGCAACCGCGCCGGCGATGTCTTTGCTGTTGCACGTGAACTTCATCGTCGCGTCGTCACCTCATCCAGCGTTAGCTTATCCACCGCTACGTAGTACTCCATTTCTACACCAAGTTATAAATAGATGTCGTCGTCTTCACCGTAGTGCGGTGGACGACGTGCAAACGCTTAGGGATCGCAATGACGGCCAGCCATTGAAGGCGCAATAGCTATGTGCACGAAGCGGCGCTTCAATCCACACCATCTCCGGTCGACGCCCCGGCTTTGGTGCGGCGGCAGTTCCATGCACGCTTTCCCCACTTAGTGCACCACCTTTGGACAAGGCCGTTCAGCCGTCCGCCGTAATCGTGGTGAGCACCGACTTCACCCGGCTGCGAAACTCCGGATTGCGTTCCATCTGCTCCTTGACCTTATCGCGCGCGTACATGATCGTGGTGTGGTCCTTCTTACCGAACTCGCGAGCGATCTGCGGCAGCGAAGCGTTCGTGAGGTCGCATGCCAAGTACATCGCGATTTGCCGCGGCACCGTAAAGCTCTGGTCGCGGCGCTGACCTTCAAGTTCCTTGAGGCTGATGCCGCTGAAGCGCGAAACTTTTTCTTTTATCAGGGCGATGGTCACTTTGCGCAGGGGCAGAGCGCTGATCTCGTTGCGCAGCACTTCGGTAGCCAGCTCGACGCTGACCGGCTGTTTGTACAAAGAGGCATAAGCCGTCAGCTTTATCAGCGCGCCTTCCAGCTGGCGGATGTTGGACGGAATGATCTTCGCGATGTACGACGTCACCTCGTGGGGCACATCCATTCCATCGCTCTCGGCCTTCTTGCGCAAGATCGCTTCGCGCGTCTCGAGGTCCGGTGACTGGATGTCCGTGAGCAGTCCCATCTCGAAACGGGAGCGCAGTCTGTTCTCGAGCGTCTGGATATCTTTGGGAGGCCGGTCGCTGGAGATGACCAGCTGCTTGGACGCCTCGTGCAGCGTGTTGAAAGTGTGGAAGAACTCTTCTTGCGTCTGCTCCTTGCCTTCCAAGAACTGGATGTCGTCGATGAGTAAGACGTCGACCGTGCGGTAGCGGTTGCGAAACTCGACGGTCTGATTGTTCTTGATCGCGGTGATGAACTCGTTGGTGAACGTCTCGGACGAGACGTAAACGACTCGGGCCCCGCCAGCCGCTTGGGCCACGCGGTGGCCGATCGCGTGCATGAGGTGGGTCTTGCCCAGCCCGACCGCGCCGTAGATGAACAGCGGGTTGTATGCGCGCGCGGGCGCGTCGGCGACCGCCTGGGCGGCGGCGTGCGCGAAACGGTTGGTCGCGCCGACGACGAACTGCTCGAAGGTGTAGCGCAGGTTGAGGCCGGTCCGGCGCAGATCGTGATACTGCGCGAGAACCGGGCCTGGCCGGTCGGGCTGGTTGTCGGCCCGCGCCGGCGACTGCAGCGCTTCGACAGGCTCTGGTGTCGCCTCAGCCGGCGTCTCATCGATCACGAACCTGACGTTGATCGGGGCGCCCAATATCTCGGCCAAAGACCCGACGATCGCGCCTTTGAGGCGGTTCTCGGCCCAGTCCTTAGCGAACGCGTTCCAAACGGTGAGCGTAATCTCGTCAGTCGTCAGCCGCTGCATTCGCATCGGCTTGATCCACATCTCGAAGATCGGCTTGGTGAGCTTGTTTTCCAAAGCGACCAGGCAACTCTGCCACAGATAGTCTTGCTTGCCGCCGATGTGCGCTGCAGTGTCCATTTCGGCCACTCCTGGGTTAAAAAGAAAGCCGGTCCGCATCATACTCGGGACCGAGTGGGCGTCGCCGTTTTAGGCCCTAAACGGGGAGTCCTTCAGCGATTTTTGGATAATTTTCATGCACATATCCACACCCAATGGTCAGGCGTTGTGGACGCGGCTTTGTGAAGACTTGCGCAAGCCTTTGGCCGCAAGGCGGGGCGCCTGCCCGGCAGCCCGCACGCTTGTAATGCGCTCTTGCGTCTCTGGCGCCCGGTGCGGCACTTTGAAATCGCGGCGCGACGCGCTAGACCGCGCCAGCCAAGGCTTTTCGATCGCGCATCCGTTATACACAGTATTATGCACAAGTGTGCATAAGGCCGTTTTGCAAGCCGTGATAAACGCGCGGCACCTTACTACGACGGCGTTTGGGCGTCAGCGCGGCGCTAGTGCGTAGCCGCACGGATGCACCGCTGCATCCACCGCGCGTCGCAAGAACGAGGGTGGCTGGCCGCGCGCCGCTTGACGCATTCGGGCCGCGGCGACTATACTGGATGGCCTGGCCGCGGGACGGTCCGCACCGGCAACACTCGGGAAAGGTCCAAGCACGATAATGAAGCGCACGTATCAGCCGCACAACCGCCGGCGCAAGCGGACGCACGGATTTCGAGCGCGCATGGCCACTAAGAACGGACGGCGCGTGCTCGCGGCGAGGCGCCGCAAAGGGCGCAAACGGCTAACGCCGGACTAAGCAAGCTCGCTGCCGTGCGGCGTTACGACAGCTTGCGAGGCCGCAAAGAGTTTGGCGCCGTCATGCGCGCCGGCCGGCGGGCCGCATCCAATTCGCTTGCGGTTTTCTCTTTGCGGCCGCGGCGGGCCGCTCAGACCTCGCCCAAAGTCGGGATCATCATCACGAAGAAGGTCGGCAAAGCGGTGGTGCGCAACCGCCTGCGCCGCCGCTGCCAGGCCATATTGGATGGCGCGTCGGATATTTTGGCGGCCCGCTGGTACGTCGTCGCCCTGCGTCCAAAGGCCGCGCACCTATCCTTCGCCGAACTACGACACCAGTTAGTGGATACCGTGGCGCGGGCCGAGGACGCTCAGTGAGCGTTTTCGTGCGGCTCATTCGAACGTATCAGCGATTCGTGTCGAAGGCTCTACCCGCCGCTTGCCGCTTTTCGCCAACGTGTTCGGAATACGGCGCCCAAGCGATCGAACGGTACGGAGCGATACGCGGCATGCGTCTTCTTGTCGGGCGTCTGAGCCGTTGCGGGCCGTGGCACCCGGGCGGGGCGGATCCGCTGCCGGATCTGGAGCGCGAAACACTGCAGCACTCAGGCAGCTGAAAGGACCGACGGAACCGACTTGCACGCGTCAGCTCTGTTCGCGCTCATGAACCCGATCAACGCCATCGGCAACTGGATCGCCGGGCTGATCAATCTCATCAATGGCGTGACGCACAACTACGGCTGGTCGATGTTGGCGCTGGCGGTAATCGTCAGGGTGGGCCTTGCGCCCTTGTATTTGCAGCAGATCAAATCCGCCAAAGAGATGCAGGCGCTGCAGCCATACGTGAAGAGGCTTCAGGCCAAGCATAAGGGCGACCCCAAAAAGCTGCAGGAAGAGCAGATGGCGCTTTTCCGCGAGCACGGCGTCAACCCGTTGGGCGGCTGCTTGCCGCTGCTCGCTATGCTGCCGGTCATGTGGGGCGTGTACCATGCCATAGCACTCAACAACGATCACTTCAAAAACGCGCACTGGCTATGGATCGGGTCGGCTCTTTCGCACAAGTTCCCTCAGTGGCTCGCGCCCGATCTGTTCGCTTCGGACAAGATCCTGCTGCTCGCTTACGTGGTGTCGATGTTCTTCTACACGCTCGTGACGCCGACTGCCTCGAGCGACCCGCAGCAGAAACAGATGATGAAAATGCAGGCGTACATCATGCCGATCGTCCTGCTTTTCATCGGCAAGAGCTGGTCCGCGGCGTTCGTGCTGTACTGGTTCGGATTCAACATCCTGACCCTAGCCCAACAATGGTACGTCATGCGGTTGCCCTCGCGCATTCCGGCGCTGCCGGCGGAAACTCCGGCCACGCTTGCCGGTTATCCGGCCGCATGCCCCGCGTGCAAGGCGCCGCTTAGCGTCATCAAAGGCAAATGCGAGGCCTGCGGCGAGCGGGTGAAAAAAATGGCGGTTGTCGGCGGCGCTGCAGCTGCGCTCAACGGCGCCGGCCGGCCGGGCGTAGTGGCTGCCGCCAAAAACGGCGGGAAGAAATCCGGTCGAGGCGCGAAAGGCAACGCATGAGCGGATTCGGACCCGAGTCTTTTCGCCCCGGCCGCAGGCCCCCTTATGCGAGCGGCCGAGCTCCGCGTGACGACGGCCGGGAGCGCGGCGGACGGCCCCCTTTGCGCGATTCCGAACGCCCGCGCGAGGCGCCACCGCGCCCCAGGCGCCCCGAATGCCCGCCGGAGCTGCGTCCGGCCTTCAGGCAAGCCGCCGAGTTCCTCGCCGGCCTGATCCGCGGCTTCGGGTTGCCGGCGCGACTGTCGTTCGGGGGGCTCGAGCCCGCGCGCGACGGCACCCAGATAATGATCGACGTGCGATCGCTGCGCGCGACTCAGCCGGCGCGGCAGTGGTCGCCGCATGCAGGCGATGAGCGCGAAGACGAGTTAGCGATCCTGATTGGGAAGCACGGAGCCACGCTCGAGGCGCTGTCGGCGGTCACCAACGCCGCTATGCGCAACGACGACAACCGCGATGTCTTCTTCTCGATCGATATCGAGGGATACCGCGCGCGCCGAATCGCGACGCTGCGGTCCATCGCCCAGCGCTGCGCCGAGCGCGTCCTGCGCGAAGGGCGGGCGCTCGAACTGGAGCCGATGCCGCCCTCCGAGCGCCGCATCATCCACATGACGCTGGCCAACAGCCGTGACTTGGCGACGGAGAGCACTGGAATCGGGCACGACCGGCGGGTCGTCATCCTTCCGCGCGGACCCAGATCTCGCAGCGAATACATCGACTAGTCGAAGACGTAGCACCGTAGCACGGCCGACGGCGGGAATCGGCCTTTAGTCCCCGACTCAAACGACCGAGCAGCGAAGATTCTGGAATCATCATTAGTTGGCTAGCATGGCACAGTCAGACACCATAGTCGCCGTCGCCACTCCGCCTGGCGTAGGCGCGGTTGCCATCTTACGGATTTCCGGAGCGCAGGCGCCGGCTACGTTGGAAGCGGTTTTCCATCCGTGCCGCGCCAGAGGCGCGCGCCGAGAAGAACCGGCGTTCGGCCGCATGCGGCGCGGTGAAATACGGGATCCGGCCAGCCAGGAGCGCCTCGACGAGGCGCTCGCGGTCAGCTTCGGCGCCCCGAATTCGTACACCGGTGAAGACGTCGTCGAGTTGCACGTGCACGGCGGCGCCGGCGTAGTGGCGGCTTGCCTGTCGGCCGTATTGGCGACGGGCGTTCGACTAGCGGGTCCGGGTGAGTTCACGCGCCGCGCGTTCTTGAACGGGCGCATGGATCTGGCTCAGGCAGAGGCGGTCGCAGATCTCATCGGCTCCGAAAGCGCGCTGGCCGCCCGGGCGGCCGCAGCCAGGTTGGCGGGTGCGCTGGGCCGTGCGTTGCGTGAATTGCGCTCGCAGCTGCTAAACGCGCTGAGCGAGATCGAGGCGCACGTCGACTACCCCGATGAGGTCCCGTTGCCGGATATGGCAGCGCTAATCGAAGCCCTGACCACCCAGCGTGCCCGGGTCGCCGAACTGCTCGCCGGCGCAGGGCCCGCCACGGCGTTGCGCGACGGTATTTCGTGCGCCATCGCCGGGCCACCGAACGCGGGCAAGTCTTCGCTGCTCAACGCGCTAGTCGATGCTCCGCGAGCGATCGTCTCGAACGTACCCGGCACGACGCGCGACATCGTTGAGGAACGCGTCGCGCTTGACGGCGTGACGCTGCGTTTGCAGGACACCGCCGGGCTGCGCGGGGCTGCCGATGCGATCGAAGCTCAAGGCGTCAGCCGCGCGCGGCTTGCCATCGCCGCGGCGACGCTGGTCATCGTAGTTATCGACGCATCTGCAGCGCCGAGCGGTGATGCGCTCCAAACGCTGCAAGCCACCCGTGACTGCCCGCGCATAATCGTCGCTAACAAAAGCGATCTTGGAACGGCCGGGGTTGCGCCGCTGCGAGCCGCCGCTACGGCAGACGGAAGCCGTCCCAACGCATTCATCAGCGGCAGCGTGCTGCAGGCACAGACGATCGGCGAGTTGCGCCGCGAGATCGCTCGGCTAGGCTGGGGTGGAGCGGTAGTCGATCCCCAGTCGACGCTCGTGGCAAGCGGCCGGCAGATCGAGGCGTTAAGGCGAGCCGACGAGTCGCTCGAGGCAGCGCTCGCGACGGCTAGCAGCGGCCTGCCCGTCGACCTGATAGCAGGAGATCTGCGCTCCGCCATGGCGGCCTTTGCTCAGCTGACCGGCGAGGACGCCGCCGAAGCGGTGCTCGACGATATCTTCGCTCGGTTTTGCGTCGGCAAATAAGGCTAGCGGCGGCCAACCGGTTTGGCAAGCGCGGCGCAACCGCGCAAGAAGCTCGTGCCTCAGGCTCGAAGCGGCCGATCCAAGTGAAGCGTTTAGACAACGGCGGCGCAACTCAAGCATGAGCGCGCAGTACGGCGTGATCGTGATCGGCGGCGGCCACGCCGGCTGCGAAGCAGCGCTTGCATCCGCGCGCATGGGCGTCCAAACGTTGATGATCACGAGCAGCATGGCGACGATCGGGCTGATGCCATGCAACCCGTCGATCGGCGGTCCGGCCAAAGGTCAGCTCGTGCGTGAAGTCGACGCCCTAGGCGGCGAGATGGGTCGATGTATCGACGAGACGTACTTACACGTGCGTTGGCTGAACGAGAGCCGCGGACCGGCGGTCCGGGCGTTGCGCGCGCAGGCGGACAAACGCGCTTACTCGGGCCGCATGGCCCAGACGGTGCGCACGCAGCCCGGCCTGCGCGTCTTGGAGGCCAGCGTCGAAGCACTGATCCGTGACACAGACGGTGTACAGGGCGTTGTACTACATGACGGGACGCGGTGGGTAAGCCGCCAAGTGGTAATGGCGGCCGGCACCTTTTTGCGTGGGCGGCTTTTTGCGGGCGAAGCGTCAACCGCCGGCGGCCGCTCCGGCGAGGGACCTAGCGCCGGCCTGGCCGGTGCGCTTAGGCTTTTGGGGTTCCCGAGCATCCGTCTCAAGACGGGGACGCCCCCGCGAGTCGATGGGCGCTCGATCGACTTCGGCCGCACGGTGCGTCAGGAGCCTAGCGCGGTACCGTTGGCCTTCTCATACCGCTCGCGCCCTCGGTTTCCCGGCCCGCAGCTCCCGTGCTTCATCACCCGGACGAGTGAGCGCACTCACGCGATCGTGCGCGACAACCTCCACCGGTCTCCCATGTATGGCTTAAGCGCCATCGCTGGCAGAGGTCCGCGTTATTGCCCGTCGATCGAGGACAAAGTCGTCAAGTTCGCCCATAATCCAAGTCATTCGATTTTCTTAGAACCAGAAGGCTGCCAGACGGACGAGATATACGTTGGCGGATTCTCGACGTCGCTGCCGCCGGAGGTCCAGCTCGAGATGCTGCGCTCGTTGCCGGGCCTAGAGCAGGCCACGATGCTGCGGGCCGGCTATGCGGTCGAGTATGACGCCGTACCGCCCACGGAGCTGCAACCGACGCTCGAGACCCGCCGCGTGCCAGGGCTTTATCATGCCGGTCAGGTCAACGGTACTTCGGGCTACGAAGAAGCGGCGGCACAAGGGATCCTAGCGGGGATAAACGCGGCCCGGCGCGCCCAAGGCCGGCCGCAGATCGAATTGACGCGCTGCGACTCTTACATCGGAACTATGGTCGATGACCTCACCTCTAAGGGCGCGCCCGAACCATACCGCATGCTGTCGTCCCGCGCGGAGCACAGGATGCTTCTGCGCCACGACAACGCCGACACGCGGCTGACCCCAGTCGGCCGGGCCGTCGGGCTGGTCGACGACGCGGCCTTTGCCGACTTTGCGCGGCGCACCGCTGCGATGCACGCGGAGCGCGCGCGGCTGCTTTCGACTGCCGCGCCGGCCAGCACCCGCGCGCGCTTCGACGTCCCCGCCGGCGCAACGTTGGCGGAGATGCTGCGCCGGCCTGAGGTAAGCTACGCCGCTGTCGCGGGTCAGGCTGCGATCGACCCGGAGCTCGGCGAGCGGGTCGCTGTCGAGTTGAAGTACGAAGGCTACATCCGCCGCCAGACGGTCGCCGCCGAGCGGCTCGCGAAGGGCTACCAGGTCCGAATTCCACCAACGATCGATTACGCCGGCTTGCGCAGCCTATCGCGCGAAGCCGTTGAGAAACTAGCGGCCGTCCGGCCGGCGACCTTGGGCCAGGCGGGGCGACTACCTGGAGTGACGCCCGCCGACCTTGCAGTCCTATCCGTTTACATCCATCAAGCGGCCGGCCGGGGGCACGTGGCCGCGCTGCGGGGACAAGCCATCGCCTGAAGCGCTAGGGTGCCTGCAATGCGGGTTGGGAGTGCTCGGCTTTGCGGAGCGAGAGCAGCTGGCGCCTAGGCTGCTGGAGTTTGGGGAACTCCTTGTGCGGTCGAACCGGGAGACCAATTTAGTCGGGGCTAAGGAAGTCGGGGAGTTGATCGGCCCGCATTTCTTGGACAGCCTGGCGCCTCTGTGCAAGGTGACGCTGCGCCAACCGGTCGTCGACGTGGGGAGCGGGGCCGGCTTCCCAGGCCTCGTCGGGGCACTGGCCTTCCCTCAGGTGCAGTTCGTGCTGTTGGAAGGCCGGGCCAAGCGGTCGGAATTTCTGCGCCGCGCCGTGGATGCGCTCGATCTCACTAACGTCGACGTGCTCAAGCTGCGGGCGGAAACCGCTGGCCGGTCAGGCTGGCGCGGTCAGGCTGGAACAGTCTTGGTAAGGGCGGTTGCCAAGCCGACGGTAGCTTTCGAGCTGGGGCTGCCGCTGCTCACCACTGGCGGAGAGCTCGTTCTATACGTGGGGCGCAAGGGCGAGCCCGACTTCGTAGAGTTAGCCGTTATGAACTTGCTTGGGGGCGCGCTGAAAAACGCAGCGCGGATCGATGTCCCGGCGCTCGCGGCAGAGCGCCACGTATGGACTGTGAAAAAGGTAGGGCCGACGCCGGACGGCCTGCCGCGTCGAAGCGGGACGCCGGCGCGCCACCCGCTTTCCCTAGCGGATTGTTCCACGTGAAACAAGATTCGCCTAGGGACATCGACGAGGTGGTCATGGCGCTGGTTAAAGACCCCGAGCGCGCTTACGTCGTCGGGGGTGCAGTTCGGGACGAACTCCTGGCTGAAATGGGACGCGCCACGCAAGATCATGCCGACCGCGATTACGTAGTGACTGGCGTGGACGTGGACGATTTACTCGGTCGCCTGCGCAGCTACGGCCGGGCGGAACTCGTCGGCTCGGCGTTCGGTGTGATAAAGTTCGTGTACGCCGGCGCCACCGCAGACGTGGCGCTGCCAAGGCGTGAGACGTCTACCGGAACGGCGCATCGCGCCTTTGCGGTGCAGTCCTCGCCGGACATCGGAATGGAGGAAGACCTGGGCCGGCGCGACTTCACGGTGAACATGTTGGCCAGAGACCTGCGATCGGGCGAAATAATCGACCCGTTCGACGGCCGAGCGGACCTCCATGCGGGACGGCTGCAGATCGTCAAGCGGCGCGCATTCGAAGAGGACCCACTTCGCATTCTGCGGGGGGCTCAACTGGCGGCCCGCTTCGCCTTGACGCCTACCCGGGAAGCCGCTGAAGCAATGCAGGCGGCCGGCGGCTTGATCCGCTCGGTGGCCCCGGAGCGGATGGCCTACGAGCTGACCAAGCTCCTGACGCTGAGCAGCAGGCCCAGCTTTGGTTTTGAAATCCTGAGGAAATCCGAGGCGCTCGAGCACGTGCTGCCGGAACTCCTCGAGGGTTGGGGCGTTTGGCAGAACGACTTCCATGCGTATACCGTCTACTATCATAGCCTAGCTTGCTGCGACGCGGCGCCGCAGTCGTTGGTCCCTCGCCTGGCCGCGCTGTTGCACGACGTCGGCAAGCCGAGGACCAAGGACGGTGATCACTTTTACCGTCACGAGCAGGTAGGGGCGGCCCTCGCCCGCGAGGCGTTGGTACGCCTGCGGTTCGGCTCAGACGTCGTCGAGCGGGTGTGCCGGCTCGTCGAGCGCCACATGTACGTGGCCGATGACGGGCTGTCGGACGCCGCCGTGCGCCGGTTCGTGCGGCGAATCGGGCCCCAGCACTTAGAAGACCTCTTCCAATTGCGGGCCGCCGACATCGCGGGCAGCGGCAAACCGCGCCGCGACGAAGGCTCCAACGAACGGTTCGAGCGCCGGGTTTGGGACCTGCTGAACGCGCCGCACGTCTTGGGCTTGAGCGCTCTGGCCATCGACGGCAACGACGTGGTCGAGTTGATGCGCGTTCAAGGCATGGTCCGGCCGGATTTCCGCGGTGACGCGCGGGTTGGCGCCGCGCTGCAGCACTGCTTGGAGCAGGTCTTGGACGACCCCGTCAAAAACGAGCCGGCCGTCTTGAAGCGCGTCGTCAAAGGGTACCTAGCATCGACGACCTAAGCGCGGCCCCCTCGGCTGCGCGCACGATCGCTATCGCCAATCAAAAGGGCGGTGTGGGCAAGACCACGACCGCCATAAACCTGAGTGCTGCCCTGGCGCGCCGGGGCCGGCGCACTTTGCTGATCGATGCCGACCCGCAGGGTAATTCTACGACCGGACTAGGCATCGACAAGTCGGCTGCCCATCCGTGCGTTTACGACGTGTTGCTGAACTTGGCCAGCCCTCAAGACGCCCTCGTGCCGACCGCCGTGGACGGCTTATGGGTAATGCCCGCTACCTTGAACCTGGCGGGCGCCGAGATCGAGCTGGTCTCGGCGCTGTCGCGCGAGCAGCGACTAAAATCGGCTCTGGTCAAAGTGCTGGGCGGGTTCGAATTCTTGATTATCGATTGTCCGCCGTCTCTCGGCCTGCTGACGCTGAACGCGCTGGCGGCGGCAGGGTCGCTGATAATTCCGGTGCAGCCTGAGTATTTCGCGCTCGAGGGTCTGGGTCAGCTGACCGGAGTAATAGAACTCGTGCGGGCGCACCTGAATCCGGCGCTGCGCATTTTGGGAGTGCTCATAACGATGTACGACCGGCGTACGAGCTCTGCCGGCCAGGTCATTGCTGAGGTGGAGCGGCACTTCGCAGGTCTCGCGTTCAAAACCAAGATTCCCCGCAACATCCGCCTGGCGGAGGCGCCGTCGTACGGCAGAGCGATCTCACAGTTCGACGCCAGGAGCAAGGGAGCTATAGCTTATGATGCGCTGGCGGTCGAAGTGATCGGCCGTGAGTAAGCCGCGGGGTCTGGGGCGCGGCTTGGGAGCATTCTTTCCAGCTCAGGCCGGCGAAGCGCCTGCTCTGGCGGACGATGGCCTGCTTTCCAGCATTTCGCTGGTCGACATCGCGCCGAATCCGGACCAGCCGCGGCGGTCGTTCGGTGAGGCGGCTCTGGCGGAACTGGCGGAATCGATCAAGCGCAACGGCGTGCTGGCGCCCATCGTCGTTCGCCCGCGCGCAGGAGACGGGCCACCCTACCAAATTATCGCCGGCGAGCGACGCTGGCGAGCGGCGCGCATCGCCGGTCTGGACATGATTCCCGCGCTCGTGCGGCGGGCGGAAGACGCTCGGGCGATCGAGCTGGCGCTTATCGAAAACGTTCAGCGTACGGACCTCAATCCGATCGAAGAAGCCGCCGGCTACGCGCAGCTCATGCAGCACCAGTCCTTCACGCAGGACTCACTGGCTCAACGCTTGGGCAAGAGCAGACCAGCCATAGCAAACGCCTTGCGCCTGCTGTCCTTGCCGGACTCGATCGCCGCCTTGATCAGAGATGGAAAGATTTCGGCGGGGCACGGCCGCGCCTTGGTCGGACTGCCGGCGAACGTTGCCGAGGTGTTGGCGCGGCGCGCGGCCGGCGGCAAGCTGACCGTCCGCGCTGTAGAGCGGGCAGCTGCGGCGCATGCGGACGGGCGCACGCGGCAGGTTAAAGCTAACGCCGGCACTGCGAGCGCCGAACTGGCCGATGTCGAGAGCCGTCTACGCTTTGCGCTCGCAACTAGAGTCAAGCTGCGCGGCGGCCGCAGCGGCGCGATCGAAATCCGCTATGCCAATGAGGAGGAACTCCAACGCATCGTCGATCGGATTTGCCCGCCGGAAGAATAATTGTTACTACGCCCGTAGTAAGCAGCGCCACCCGCCGCGGCATGTTTGTGGCGGCGTTGTGGACGCTGCTGATGTTAGCCGTCCGCCCCTTGGGTTGGCAGTCGCCGGCGCAGGCCGCATCGCCGCGCGCCGCCGCCCTGCTCGTGTGGCACTTGTCGCCGCCGTTATCAGCGACGTCGCTCGGGCAGGCGACGGAGGTGAGCACCGACGCCCCTGCGACCCTCGGCTTCTTATGCGCCGCCCTCGGTCGACACCCGCGGACTAAGGTCAACGTGGTCGCCGACCGTTCGTTTCTGGCAGCCCTGCAGCGGGCGGGCGCCGGCGACGCGTTGCTCGACCGGATGGCTGCGCGAAGCGCGCTTGAAAACGCGGAGCGGTCCGACCTGATGGACATGCTGGGCAGGGGCCGGCCCGTCAGTGCACGTGTTTCGGGCTTGCCTGCCGGGCGGCGTTACACGGCGTTGATGGCCGGCGCGCGGCTGGAGTTGCGGCGGGCCCGAAGCATCCGGTTTTCGCAGCGCGATTTCGCCGACGCCGCCGGCTTGGCGGCCGTCTTTCGGCTCGTCGAGTCAGGTGATCTGAGCGCTGCTTCGCCGCTGATGCGCAAGGCAACGCTCACGGCCGCAGACTTGCGGGTGGTTGCGCTTGCGGCGGCTCGCGCCGACGCCCGCGTCTTTGATCAACTGCGGCGGCTGGTAAAAACGCGCGCGGTCGAGATAGTGGCAAGTCCTACCTGGGAGCCGGTACTGCCGCTGCTCATCGACGCGGCCGGCAAGTCGGACATCGAACCGAACGCGGTCAACATCGCGGCGGGCGCCGATGCGACTGCACTAGTCGCCGACGGCATCGCACAGGCCGCGCAACTGAACGGGTGGGCCGGCGCCGGAGTGTATTCGCCATATGGTGCGTACGATGACGCAACGGCGGCTTCGCTTCGCGCACAGCACGCGGCTTACGCTCTTTTTTCCGACCGCGTACTCGAAGCCAGCGAAGCGGGCGGCTCGGCTGAGGCGGCCAAGGCATCAGCGCTGGGCCGATACCGCGTCTACGCCGTTCAAACCGGTAAGACCGCCAAGCTCGCCGCATTTTTTTGGGACGAGCGCGCGAGCGTGCAGTTGAACTCGTTACCCGGCTCGCTGCCGCCGAGCGCGCTCGGCAGCAGGCTAGCAGCGTTGGCACGATCAGCTGCGGCGGCCGGCCAAGCCGTCGGCCATCCCAATGTGATGGTCGTGCGCATTGACGCGTTGGGCCCCTGGGAACGTAGGGACGATGCCGCGTCGGTAATCGACGGCTTGATCAACGTCTTGGGTGAAGGCAGCGCAGCACCGGCTGCGACGTTTTCTGAGTATCTAGCCCGCTACGGAACATCTGATACTGCATACGGCTTCGCGCCGGCATCGGGCTTGGGCTCGTTCGATCTATGGATGGGCTCGGCGGCACAGGCCGGGCTGTGGTCCGCCCTGCAGAGCGCGCGTGCGAGCGCCGGTACTGACCAGGCGCTGCGCCGCGGCGGCGCCACCGGACCGCTGGCCCAGGCCGAGGCGGCGCGCTGGTTTTCTGCGTTGGTTGTGGCGCAAGGACAACCCGCTTTAGATCGCACCACCGCGAGGTTCCGAACGCTGCTCGATCAGGTCTACCGCAGCGCGGGCAAAGTGCCGTCGCGGAATGCGCGACCGGGCTAAGCCGGCCGTTTCCGCAGCGATTCATGTCGCCCGCCCTAAGCGTAAAAACACCTTATGTCCACAGACCCTGTGGATATGTGCATAGAACGTGCGTACGAGGGGATGATTAGGCCCCGCATAAGCGTTTGCAGCATCGGTAGCACCGATCCCACGACCAACGCCGGTATTTGCGCCGACGTTCGTCACCTGCAGGCTTTCGGCGTCGCGCCGACTGTGGTGGTCACCGGGGTGACTGCGCAAAACTCCGGCGGAGTTGCCGCAGTCGCTGCTATGCGGCCCCAGCTGATCATCAGCCAACTGGAATGCGTGTGGCGAGAGCGGATCCCCGATGCAGTGCGCATCGGGCTGGTGCCGAGCCGCGCTGGGCTCGGCGCGCTAACCTCTTTTCTGGAAGCGTTACCTTCTTTGCCGCCCCTGCTTATCGATCCGGTACTATCGAGTTCGTCGGGCGCGCGTTTGCTCGGCGCCAAAGCCGTGCCCATGTTGGTTGGGCTCTTGGCGCAGGCCACGCTTGTGACGCCTAACGCGCCTGAAGCCGCCGAACTGAGCGGGCTCCCCGTCGATTCGGTCGGGGACGCCGAGCGGGCCGCGCTGCGCCTGAGCGAGTACGGCTGCGCGGTATTGGTCAAGGGGGGACACCTGGGCGGCGCTGTCAGCACCGACGTCTTAGCCAGCGATGGCCGGCTCGAACGGTTCACCTCTGCGCGCATCAGCGCTGTGGTGCGCGGAACCGGTTGTGCGCTGGCGGCGGCCATCGCAGCCCGGCTGGCCTTGGGCGACGACTTGCGAGCGGCCGTCCTCGCCGGTCGCGCATACGTGCGAAGATGGATCCGTACGGCGACCGGTTCATCGACACGCCATGCCGGGAGCAGCGAAAAGCCCGGGCGCTGAAGCTCGGGCTTTTCGATCGTCGCGGGTCTGGGATTTACCGTTGGTACGACCGTTGCTTTTGGAAGCAGTCGCGGCAGTACACGGGCTTATCGCCGCGCGGCTGGAACGGAACTTCCGCTTCGTTGCCGCACTCGCTGCACGTCACCTTGAACATCTCGCGCTGCGCGCCGTAACGCGGGCGATCCGACATGGTACTCGTGCCGCCGCTCGTACTGGCGCCTCCGTTGCCGCGCGAGGCCTTGCGGGCCTGGCGGCAGTCGCCGCAGCGGCTCGGCTTGTTTTGGAAACCCTTTTGCGAGAAGAACTCTTGCTCGCCGGCTGTAAAAGTAAACTCTTGACCGCAATCGATGCAGGTCAGTAATTGATCGCTAAACACCTAGTTTTAGACTCCCTTCGCACGCCGTTTCCTCGAAACGACGCACTCGTCAGTGATATCGTCTTGGCTATGATTGTTCTGACGATGCGAAGCGGGAGCGAACCCTGGCTGACATCGACCACCCGGCGCTACGCCGACCATGACCAAAACCACCTACATCATACCATTGACGGGGCGCTTCGAGCAAGGGGCGCCGCGCTGACGGGTAAGGAAACCGTGGCGGCCGGATAAACCCGCCCTAACGCCGAGCACCCAAGGAGTTTTGTTGGAAGCATCGCCGCCCGCCACCGCAGTCAAGCGCCGGATCATGGCCGGCATGCGCCCATCGGGCCGCATGCACGTCGGCCATCTGCTCGGGGCGATCCGCAACTTCGTCCGCCTGACGCGAGGCAACGACTGCTTTTATGAAATCGCCGATCTGCACGCGCTGACGACTAAGTTCGAGCGCAGTCGCGAAATAGCAGCGGACGTCCGCGAGATGCTGATCGATTGGCTCGCGGCCGGGTTGGACGCTCAAAGCTGTACGGTGTTCGTTCAATCCAAGGTTCCCGAGATCAGCGAACTGGCGATATTGCTTTCGATGATCACGCCGGTGTCCTGGCTCGAGCGGGTGCCAAGCTACAAGGACCAGATCAACGCGCTCGGCGTCGAGGTAGCGACGCACGGCTTTTTAGGTTATCCGGTGCTTCAGACCGTAGACATCGTGGCGATGCGCGGTGAAGGCGTGCCGGTCGGACAGGACCAGTTGCCGCATCTCGAGCTGTCGCGCGAGATCGTGCGGCGGTTCAACCATCTGTACGGCGAAGTTTTGGCCGAGCCCCAAGCGGTGCTTTCAGACTCACCTTACGTGCCGGGCACGGATGGGCGCAAGATGAGCAAATCCTACGACAACGCGATCCTACTCTCGGACAGTGAGTCGCTGACACAGCAAAAAGTCAGCATGATGTACACCGATCCACTCAAGATCAGACGAACGGATCCCGGTCGTCCTGAGCAGTGCCCGGTATACTTTTTTCAGCAGGCTTTCAATGCCGAGAACGCGGCTTCGATCGGCCACCGTTGCAGAGCCGGGGAGCTGGGCTGCGTCGCGAACAAGTCGGATATGGCGCGCCATCTCAATGCGGCGCTCGCACCCATCCGGGAGCGCCGTAAAGCCTTCGAGTCGCGCCCAATGCACATCGACGAAATTCTGCACGAAGGCAACGAACGCGCGCGCGCCGTCGCCCAGGGAGTGCTGGGCGAGGTGAAGACGGCGATGGGCTTGGCCTGAGGTGCGGCTTTGACCGCTAGTGGCACTGCGCGTTTAGGCTGCCGGATAACGTGCTAGGGCTTGGCGCATGCGGTTCAGCGCCTCGCGCAGGTTGGCTTCTGAGTTGGCGTACGACATGCGGATGAATCCGCGGCCGCCCGGACCGAACGTCGATCCGCCCAGCACCGCGACGTTGCCGTTCTCGAGCAGGTAGTCGGCGAGTTTGATGTCGTCTGGCTCGATCGCGGAGATGTTGGGAAACACGTAGAATGCCCCGCCGGGCATCTGACAGCGGACGCCGGGAATCGAGTTCAGACCGTCGACGAGCACCTTACGCCGACGCAAGAACTCATCGCGCATGGCCCTGACCGGCTCGTCGGGCCCTTCGAGCGCCGCCACGCCCGCGTCTTGCGCGAACGTGGACGTGCACGATACGAAGTTGAGCAGCAGCGCGCCGACGGCCTCGGCGAGTGGCACGGGCATGACGCCGAAAGCCAAACGCCAGCCGGTCATCGCCCAGGCCTTGGAAAAGCCGTCGATTAGAACAGTGCGCTCGGGCATCCCGGACAGTCCGAAATACGATGCGAACCGAGCATCGTACGAGTGGCGGTTGTAAATCTCATCGCTGATAACCAAGACGTCATGCGCCCGGCTGATGCGGGCGATGCCGGCGATATCGTCCTCGGTCAAAATGCCGCCGGTGGGGTTGTGGGGTGAATTTATGATCAGCAGTTTGGTCTTGGAAGTGATCGCCGACTCGAGCGTGTCGAGGTCTAGGCGAAACGCGCGGTCTTCGAGCAGCGGAACGGACACGACCTTGGCGCCGACGTAGTTGACTATCGAGCGGTACGCCGGATAGGCGGGATCCGGAATTATGACTTCATCGCCGGGATCCAACAGCGCCATCAGCGTGAGCGCGATCATCGTCTTCCCGCCCGGGCTGATCAAAACGTTTTCGCGGCTTACTTTAGTGCCGCGAGTCTTGTTGACGAATGCAGCGACCGCGTCACGCAATTCCGGAATGCCTTGGGCCGGCGTGTAGTGCGTGCGATTGTTGCCCAGCGCCGCTATCGCGGCGTCCTTGATGTGTGCAGGCGTGTCGAAGTCCGGCTCGCCTATCTCCAGATGGATGATGTTGCGCCCCTGCGCTTCGAGCGCTTTGGCGCGCGCCAGAGTGACGAATGCGCTCTCGGTTCCGAGGTTGGCCATGGAACGCGCAAGAGGAAACGCCGCTGTCTGCATGCCGTCAAAAGCTCCGTTTGAGTGAAGAAGCGCGCCGAAAACCGGCTTCGTTAGCTTTGCGCCGCCTCCTGGATTAGACTCAACTGCGCTGCGTTCACAGATCGGGAGGTCCGGTGCCGAGCGAACGGTTCTCGTCGAGGCCGAAGTTCGCTTCCGAAAGCAAGCCTTCCAGGTCAAGGCGGTGGGTGAACATAGCCAGCCGGCCGTCGGGCGTCTGCGGCCACAGTTCGCGCGGGCGGTCCCAGTATAATTCGACGCCGTTGCCGTCGGGGTCACGCAGGTACAGCGATTCGCTGACGCCGTGATCGCTTGCCCCCTCCAGCGGAATGCGCCCCGCGATCAAGCGATGCAAGGCCTCGGCCAGCAGCGCACGCGTCGGATAGACAATGGCGAGATGGTAAAGCCCGGTGGAGCCGGCGGCCGGGGCGCCGCCGCCGAGGCTTTCCCACGTGTTCAAGGCGATGTGGTGGTGATAGTCTCCGGCCGCTAAAAAAGCCGCACTGTCATCGAAGCGCTGCTTGAGTTCAAGGCCGAGCACGCCGCAGTAAAAGGCCAGCGACCGGCGCAGATCGGCGACCTTGAGATGGACGTGGCCGATGCGCACGCGCGCATCGATCGGCCCGAATCCGTTGCTCTGTACATTCATGCGTCCGAAGCGGTCGAACCGAAAGCAGCGCGCCTACGGCGTCGGCTTGACAAGTTCGGGAAACTTTCGGCGCAACTGCTCGAGCTTCGGCTTGTCGTAGGCGACGATGTACGGATAACTGGGATTACGCGCCATAAAATGCTGGTGGTAACCTTCGGCCGGATAAAAAGCCGTCAGCGGCACGAGCTGGGTGACCACCGGATCGCGGAAAGCCTTAGTGCGCTCGAGCTGCGCGATCATCGTTTGGGCGGCTTTTTTCTCTGCGGGCGTCGCGTAGAAGATGGCCGAGCGGTATTGGCTGCCGCTGTCCGGGTCCTGGCGGTTGAGTTGGGTGGGATCGTGAGCGACGGTGAAGTAAACTTTCAAGATCTGATCGAGCGTGATCTTCGAGGGGTCGTAGCTGACTTGGACCGACTCGGCATGACCGGTCAGCCCCGTGCTGACGATCTCGTAGTGAGCCGTCGATTTGCCTCCGCCGCTGTAGCCGGAAACGACTGACGAGACGCCTTTGAGCTGCTCGAAGACCCCCTCCATGCCCCAAAAACAGCCACCCGCGAGTACGATCGTGGCATCGCCCTTAGCAGGCATGGCGCTCGAGCCGGCGGGCCCGCCGGAGCTAGCCGCGCCCAGACTGCAGACGGCCAGCGCAGCGGCGAGCAGGCCGACCGCTAGCGTCGCGGGGGTGGGGTGGATTTTGAGCCGGTTGATTTTTATCTTCATGTTCTTAAGACGCGTTTGAAAGAACAACGGATGATTCCCGCAAGGCTACTCGGATGAGTCTGCCGGTTGGACCAGCTCGAGACTTTGTCAGTCGTGGATCCCGCTGCCGTTTGGGCCGGTTTGCGACACGTGTAAGTAGGCTTCTACGATGGCTTGCGCTACCGGAGCGGCGTTTACGGCTCCGAAACCCCCGCTTTGTTCCATAAACGCGACGACGGCGATGCGCGGCCGCTGGTAAGGCGCAAAGCAGACGAACCAGGCGTGATTTCGGCCGGAAGGATTGTCGGCCGTCGGGACGTTTTCCACCGTCCCGGTCTTGCCGGCGTAGTGAAATCCCGGTACCATGACGTTGTACGCCGTCCCTGCGGGGCTTTCGATCGCCCCCAGCATGCCCAGGCGGACGAGCGCCAGGTCTTTGGCGGGCACGGGTACGCGACCCTCAAGCCTTGGCCGCAAGCGTCTTTGGACGCGTCCGTGAAGGTCCGTCACCGCTGAAAGAAGGTACGGCGCGTACAGCTTGCCGCCGTTAGCGACAGCGCTTACGACCCGCAGCATTTGGATCGGCGAGGCCTCCACGTAGCCTTGGCCGATCGCCGTATTGACGGTGTCGCCGGCGTACCACTGCTCTTTGTACGTCTTTTGCTTCCACTGGGGCGTGGGCAGCGTGCCGTCGGTCTCACCGGGCAGGTCGATGCCGGTCTTGCTCCCGATGCCGAACGCGGCCGCATACTTGGCAAGCCTGGCGATGCCCAGTTCGTTGCCGACTTGATAGAAGAATACGTCGCATGACTGGGCGATCGCCGTGGGGATATCCAGCGATCCATGACCGCCGGCTCGATCGTCGTTGAAGATGAATCCGTTCAGGTCGAAATATCCGCCGCAATAACGCCGCGCACCGGCTTGCATTAGGCCGCTGCCAAGCGCCGCCGAGCTCGTGATCATCTTGAACGTCGAACCGGTCGGATATGCGCCCGAGATCGCTCGATCGAACAGCGACCGCAGCGGGTCCTTGAGATAGCCGACGTACTTTTTGGCGCTTATGCCGGCCGCGAAATCGTTGGGATTGAAGTTCGGCTGGCTGGCGAGCGCGAGGATCGCTCCGGTCGAGGGATCTTCGACCACCGCCGAACCGGCGATGCGATGTCCGATGGTCTTGGTTATCAGCCGGATCTGCGCGGCCAGGGCCTTTTCCGCTATGGTCTGCAGACGCCAGTCGAGCGTCAAGTAGAGATTGTCGCCGGAGACCGCGTGAAAATCGTCGACCGACGCGATCGCTTGACCCGCGGAGTTCACTTTGATGCGGTGACCGCCGCTGCGGCCTTGCAGAAAGCCGTCGTAGACCGCCTCCAAGCCGTCCTTGCCCACGATGTCGTTGGAACTGTAGCCTTGGGATTTGCGCGCGACGTACTCGGCTTGAGTGATCTGGCCGACGTAACCGACGACGTGCGAGCCGAGGCCGGCGTTGGGATAGTCGCGCACGGGCAGCAGTTCCACGCCGACACCGGGCAGACGGTCGGCGCGCTCGGCGAAACGTCCGACCACCGCTGGTTTGAGATCTTCTGCGACGTTGATGGGACCGAGCGGAATCGCGTCGGCCAGCGCCGCGAAGTCTTTGTACGTCACGCCGTTTTGATGCAGCAGGCGGCTCCATAGGACACCAGGCGCAACGCCGAGGATCTCGGCGAGGTCGTCGATCTCGACCGCCGGCGCCGCGAGTTGCATGGGCACGATTTGAACTACGAAGGACGGGCGGTTACGCACGATGACCCTGCCGGCGCGGTCGTAGATGATTCCGCGCGGCGCGGCGATCGGGATCGTCCTCAGCTGGTTGAGATCGGCTTGGTGAGCGAAGTAAGCGCCCCGATGCAACTGGACATCGGCCAGCCGCCAGAGGAGCACTCCAAACACAGTGGCGATTCCGGCACACAAGACGATGAAGCGATAGAGCGGGAGAATCCGCGGAGCGCCGCTTGGCGCCAGCCGATGCGACCCTACGGTCAAGCGGCTTTGGACCTCAAGGCGGCCCTAGGACGCAATTTCAAGCGCAGGTAGACGATGACGACGGAAGCCGTAGCGCAGTTCAAGGCGACGAGCCAAAGCGCCGAGTGCGCCTCACGCTCGAACAAGCCGCGGTAGCCGAATGCCGTCTCCAACACTATGTAGGTGATGCCTGCGCGCACCAGCGTCGCCGCAGCGGTCGCGCCGACGAAGATCGGAAACGAATCGTGGAAGAAACGGCTGCTCAGCATGCCGGCGCCGAATCCGATCAGCGTTGTCCCGACGACGTTTAGTCCGTGGCCACCGAGGGCATCCTCGCAAATCCCACCCAGCAGGCCGAGCCACCCGCCGGTCGTGACGCCGCAGCGCAGGCCCGTCCAGACGATCAAAACCGTGAGCAATCCGACCTGAGCGCCCCCCACGGATACGTGCGCCAAGAGCGTCGCTTGGAGGATGACGCACACCACTGCGAGCGCCGCCAGCGCTGCGAACTTCGGCGCAACCCAGACCTCTGCATCGACGGGTTGTGGGTTATGCGGTCGTTTAGGACCCTCGCGCAGGCGTGGCGGCGCCGGCTCGGCCATCCTCACTTCGAGTGGAGCACGAGGACGTGGCCGAGCGACGCGAAGTCCGTGGCCGTCTCCAAAAGGGCGATCTGGTACAAGGCGCTATCCTTGCGGTCCACCGCGCGAACTCGGCCGATGGGGATGCCGCCGGGATAAAGCCGGCCGCGACCGGTTACGACCAGGTCGCCGCCGCGGACTTTGACATCCTGACCGATGTATTTCATTCGCGCGTGCTGCCAAGTGCCGGTTACGATGCCCCAAGATCGCGTGCGCTGCAGATATGCCGGCACGTCGCTGGTCGGGTCGATGATGAGAAGCACGTGCGCGTCGTGCGCGCCTGTGTCGGTGACGTGGCCGACCAGGCCCTGGGACCCGACCACGACGGCGTCGCGCTGAACTCCATCGCGCCAGCCGCGATCGATGGTGATGGCTCGGCGCTGCGCCTCGGGGTCGTAACCGACAACGGTAGCCGAAAGCGTTGCGACCGGCAACTCCGCACGCATGCCAAGCAGCCCGCGTAACTCGGTGTTTTCAAGCGCCGCCGATCGCAGCCGGCTGTTGGCGGCCTCGAGCGCGCGCACTCGGCGCTCGAGTTCATCGTTACCGGCGGCTAAGCTCCCGGCGTGAGACAAAGCGTGCGTCTCAGCGCCGATCGTCTCGCCGGCACGCGTCAAAGTGCTCTGTATCGGAACCACTACCGAGCCAGCGAACTGATCCAGCAGCGACTGACGCCCCGCGCGAAACGCGTCGAGCTCAAGCAGCATCGAGGCAGCCGCGACGATGATCAGGGCGACGAATACGACCGATTTTCTCTCGTCCCAAAACGAATGGATCGCCACCACCTGCCGATCAGCGACTGAGACGGGGGGAAGAGCTCGTTGAATAGCTTCCTATCGCGAAGGATTTCTCCCGTCCCCAACGCGACGCACAGCATGGCATCATCGGCCACGCGCACCGGGATTCCGAGCACGGCGTTCAGCGTTTGTGCCAGCCCCGCGATCGCAGCGCCGCCGCCGGCCAGGACGAGTCCGCGTTCGGCGATATCGCGCGCTAGTTCCGGAGGTGTTTGCTCTAAAACCGCGCGGATAGAATCGACGATCTGCTCGAGCGGCTCAGCGATAGCGGCGCCGATGTCTTCCTCGCCCACTTCGAACGTTCCCGGCTGCAGGCGGCGCATGTCCTGGCCGGCTACTTTGATCGCCGGCCGGCCGGCCGGCGTGCCGTAGTAGCCATGGCTGATCTTGAGCGCCTCGGCGGTCCGTTCGCCGATGTGGAAATTGCGCGTCGTCCGGATGTACGCCGCGACGACCTCGTCCAAGCGGTCGCCGCCAAGCTTTAACGATCTGCCGACGACAACTCCGGAAAGCGAGATGATAGCGATCTCGGTCGTGCCGCCGCCGATGTCGACGATCATGCTGGCATGCGGCTCGCGGATCGGCAGCCCCGCACCTACGGCTGCGGCGACGGCTTGGGAGACGAAGTAGACCCGGCCGGCTCCAGCGCCGCGGGCTGCTTCGCGCACGGCTTTCTTCTCGACCTCGCTTGCCGAAGCCGGGATGCCGACTAAGACGCGCGGCGGGATCAACGGGCGTCCGCGCAAGGCCCGGTTGAGAAGCTGGCGGACGAGCGCTTCCGTATACTTGAAGTTAGAAACAACGCCGTTGCGCATCGGTCGAATGACGGAGATGTTGCGCGGCGTCCGTCCGAGCATCTGGCGGGCGCCCTCGCCGACCGCTATGATCTCGTTGGCATCGACGTCGACCGCCACCATGGTCGGCTCCACGAACCGCACGCCATGGCCGCTCACGAACACCGGAGTGTTGGCCGTGCCCAAGTCGATGCCGACCTGCGGCGCCGCCCGTGCGTATAGCGCGGCTAAGAGATCCGCCATCTAGATTATCTCGTAGCCGAGCGTCTTGCAGGCCAGCCCCAAACGCGCCAGCGGCAGCCCCATAACGGTGTAGAAGTCGCCGGTTATAGATGAAACGAAAAGCGACCCGAGGCCCTGAACGGCGTATGCTCCAGCCTTGTCCATCGGTTCTCCGGTCTCGACGTAGCGCACTATCGTGTCGTCGTCGAGATCCAAGAACAGCACTTGCGCCGACGACACTTCGGCGACGTGCCGGCCGGCGGCCCGATCCACGACTGCGTAGCCGGTGTAGACGGTGTGCCGGCGGCCGCTGAGCGAGCGCAACATGGCGCGGGCGCCGGCCGCGTCTGGCGGCTTGCCGAGCATTCGGCCGTCGACCGCGACGATCGTGTCGGCTGCGATCAGCAGCGGCGGACCGGAGGCCGCGGCGGCGCGCGCCTTGCCGGCCGCGTGGCGCAAAGCGCAGTCGGCCGCCGAACCGCAGTTCGCATCGGCTGCGCCTTCGTCGTAATCGCTCGGAATGATCGTCACCTCCAGGCCCAAGCTGCGCAACAACGCAGACCGGCGCGGCGATATCGAGGCAAGCGCGACCTCGCGCAGCCGGCTAGTCATAGACCCGGCCCCGCAGTTCGACGTACCCCGCGACGTGGTGAAAGCGCGGATCGCGGTGCGTCCAGTGAATCACAGGGCCGGCCGGGTCCAAGGCCAACACGCCCTTGACGACGACGTCGTCACCCACGCGCACCGGTGCGGGCTCGGCGATCGAAACGTTGTCGGCGATGAGGACGGAGACCGCATCGGGCGCGGGCCTTGCGTCTTTGCCGGCGCTGTTTTCGCTCAGCGCGATTAAGAAGCGCTCGTGCACGCCCGACGGCCCGCGCCGCGGTGACTCGACGCGCGTGACCGTTCCTTCCACGACGACCTCGCGGCCGCCGCCGCCAGACCGTATGGCGCTCAACGCGCCGGCATTGTCCGGGCGGTCGGTAGGGCCCGAACTGCAGCCGCTCAGCGCCATGAGGAGCCAGCCGATGCACGCGCCGACCACCGGCTTCATGCGGGCTTTGCGTCCTGCGCTTCGGCTGCCCCCGCGGCGACGTCTAAGTCCAAAACGTGCTCCAGCGGTTCGCGCCGCGCGATGAGGCGCGCGCAGCCGTTTGCGGCCAAGACGACCGCCGGCCGCGCGAACCGATTGTAGTTGCTCGCCATCGAATACGTGTACGCGCCCGTGCCGTGCACTGCGATGACGTCGCCCGGCTGAGGTGCGGGCAGGTCGACGTCGCGAAACAGACGGTCGGTTTCGCAATGCCGGCCGAAGATCGTGTAGGAACCATCGGTCGCCGCATGGGCGCGCGCCGGCAGGCTGACGGCGTATTGCGCTTCATAAAGCGCAGGCCGCGGGTTGTCGGACATGCCGCCGTCGACGATTATGGCTTCGGTCCCGTCCGGCAAGCGTTTGCGAACTCCCACCCGGTACAGCGTCGTACCCGAGAGCGCCACCAGCGCACGGCCCGGTTCGACGAAGATCTCAGGACGGCCCAAACCGGAGCCGGTGAAATATTTTTCAAATGCGCCGAAGACCGCGTCGGCCCACAGCTGCGCGGTCGGAGCTTGGACGGCCGCGCCTTCGGCCACTCCCAAGCCGCCGCCGACGTTGACGACGTCAAACCGCACGCCGCGGCGCTGACCGGCGACTGCGGCAAATGCCGCGAGCCGCGCGATCTCGTGAGCGTAGGAGCCGAGGTCGTAAATCTGAGATCCGATGTGGCAATGGATGCCGCAGAGCCGAAGCGACGGCTGAGCGCCGACGGCGGCGAGCGCGACCAGCGCCTGCCCGTCTTCGATCGCAAAGCCGAACTTCGAATCCGGCGCGCTCGTCTGCACGAAGTGGTGAGTGTGAGCGGCGATGCCTGGGTTTACCCGCACGAGCACCCGCATACGGCGACCCGCGCGCTCGGCGATATTGGCCAACGCATCGATCTCGCCGGCGTGATCGATCACGACGAAGCCGATGTCGCTGTGCACCGCGAGCATCAGCTCATCGTCGGTCTTGTTGCAGCCGTGCAGCATGCAGCGGGCGGCTGGCACGCCGGCGCGCAAAACGGTTCGCAGCTCTCCCCCCGAACAGACGTCGATCCACAGCATCTCTTCTTGGGCGATGCGCGCGATCGCTTGGAGCAACAACGCTTTGGCCGCATAGGTTACCGACGCGGTCCAGCCCGGCCGCTCGAAGGCGTGCCGGAAGCGGCGCATCGTCGTCCGCAACTCCCCTTCGTCGATGACGACCAAAGGTGTGCCGAACCGAGCGCCAAGCGCTTGCGCATCGCAGCCGCCCAAGCGCGGTGCGGCGCTTGTGACGCCGCTCATATAGAGCGCATGTTTGGAGTTGTGGCGCACCGTATGGCGCTGTATACTGAGCGTGCTCCCAAAAATCGTTGCATTGCGTCGGACCAGCTAGGAATGTGCATGGTGCTTTTCCGTGGCGATTACTCTCCGGACGGATTCTTCCGCGCGCTTGAAGCGACCGCGAGCGTCAGGCGCCGCGTCCGCGCGACCGGTGAGATAAGGATATTGCTATTGGGCGCTGTCGGCGCCGCCGCGGCGCGCATCGCCACTCGGCCGATTGCGACGGGCGCGTTCTCATTCCCCGTCTTTAACGTCAACTAAAACCGCCGGCGACGTGGCCCGAGTTTACTACTGGTCCGCTGCTGCACGCGAGCGGTACAAGCCGCGTTCGACTATATGCCGTACGACTGGGTCCGGCGTGAGGTAGCGAATCGGCCGTCCTTGTGCCACCCGCGCACGGATCTCGGTGGAGGAGATGTCGATCAGCGGCAGAGCCAAGGGGTGGAAGCGCGCCGCCAATTCGTCAGGCAACTGGTTCAGCACCGGCACGACGTCTTCAAACGACAGGCCGTTGCGCGCTACCAAGTAAAAGCGCGTCAACGAGGCGGCTACGCGATCGAGGTAGCGCCAAGGGCTGCGCACAAGCGAATCCGCGCCGGCGATGAAGTAGAAGTCATCGCGCGGCAGCTTGGCGCGCAACAGATCGATCGTATCGGCGGTGTACGCGGGTCCCGGCTGTTCCAGCGCCGTCACATCGAGCGCGAAGCAGTCGTTGCCCTTCAGCGCGGCCTGCACCATCGCCCGTCTTTCGTCGGCCGGAGCGTGGGTCGTACGGTGCGCCGGCTCTCCGACCGGCAAAAACAGAACGCGGTCCAGACCGGCTTCGACGCGTACGGCCTCGGCGAAGAACAGGTGGCCGATGTGGATCGGGTCGTACGAGCCCCCGAAAAGCCCGGTGCGGGCGCGGTTCACGAGAAGACTACCTCAGTAGACCCGATTCGAATGATGTCGCCGGCGTGCGCGCCGAGCTTGCGCAGCTTGTTCAGCGCTCCACTGCGGGCCAAGACGCGCTCGAAATAATCGCGGCCGGCGGTGGATTGCAAGTCCGACATGACGGCTAAACGCTCCAGCTTTTGGCCGCACACGCGAAACGCGGCGCCTTCCTTGACGACCGTGACGCCTGAGCCGGCTGCGGGCTGGGGTGAAAGGACGGCGGGCTGGTTTTGGGTTTGCGACCGCAGCGCGCGGGCGGCGCTGACGGTTGAGTAGGTGGCCGCCATAAGGGCCTTCAGGCCGTGGCCGCTAAGCGCCGAGATTCCGACGATTGGCTGACCGATATCCCGCTCGAGGGCGCGCAGCGTGTCCGGCGCAGACGGCAAATCGAGCTTGGAGAGCGCGACGATGCGCGGCTTTGCGAGCAGCAGCTCGCTCCATTGTGCCAGTTCGCGTTCGATCATCGCGTACTGCTGGAGCGCCTGTGCCGCAGGCAGCGATCCGTCGATGAGATGGATGAGCACGCCCGCGCGTTCGACGTGCCGCAAGAACTTATCCCCGAGGCCGCTGCCCTCGCTCGCTCCCTCAATCAAGCCGGGCACGTCGACGAGCACGAAGCTCGCGTCGACGTCGATGCGCACCACGCCGAGCTGCGGGGTCAAAGTCGTGAACGGATAATCGGCGATCTTCGGGCGCGCGCTGGACACCGCGGCCAGCAGCGTCGACTTGCCCGCGTTGGGCGCTCCGATGACGCCCGCGTCGGCGATCAGCTTGAGCGCCAAGTCGAGCACGCGTTCCTCACCGGGCTCGCCCCGTTGCGCGTAGCGCGGCGCCTGATTCACAGGCGTGGCGTAGTGCTGATTGCCCAGGCCGCCCCGCCCGCCGCGCGCCACGTCGATGCGTTGGCCCGGGTCATCCAAGTCGCCGAGGAGGACTCCATCGGACGACACCAATGTTCCGCAAGGCACTCGAACGATGACGTCGGCTCCGTCTTTGCCGTGCCGGTTGTTGGGACCGCCGCCCGCGCCGCTCGGCGCGACAAAGCGCCGCTTGTGCGCGAAATCAGCCAACGTCGCAAGCTGCGGATCGGCGACGAATATGACCGAGCCGCCTTTGCCGCCGTCGCCGCCGCTCGGTCCCCCGCGCGGCACATACTTCTCCCTGCGAAACGCCACCAATCCGTTGCCGCCGTCACCGGCCCGAACGGTGACTTTGGCCTCGTCGATAAACATCAGCGGAGCCTGCGCGATCCGTGCGGCGTGCCGCGCTGCTCAGACAAAAAGGCCCGCAGCGGCGTGCGGGCTCTGAGGCGACGCGGATCGGCGCTTTGGATTAGGACGCCTCTTGGCGGATCGCGCCGGCCGCAGGCGCGATATCGACGACCTGGCGGTCCTTGCCCTGGCGCGCGAAGACCACGGTGCCGTCGACGAGCGCGAACAGCGTGTTGTCCTTGCCCATGCCCACATGGTTTCCCGGATGATATCTCGTGCCGCGTTGACGCAGGATAATGTTGCCGGCGGCGACGGCCTCGCCGCCGAACTTTTTGACGCCCAAGCGCTGCGCGTTGGAATCGCGGCCGTTGCGCGAAGAGCCAAGCCCCTTTTTGTGAGCGAAGCGCTGTAAATCGATCGAGTAAGCCACCGTTTTCGTGTTCCTTTTTAGCCGCTAAGGGACGCGCGCCGACGCGCTCAAGCAGTATAGCAGAAGCCAGCGCGAGCGGTCAAACCCGCGGCGCCGTGCCCCGGCGGCGCGGTGCTACATCGAGTGCTTCGCGCCTTTAGACGGCTTGACGTTGGGGTTCATTTCGGCAAACGCGCCGTTCGGGTTGGGAATGACCCACAACTGAAGATCCCAGATCGCCGGAAATGCGAAGACAAAGGCGACATCGGAGACGCTCTTGGCTTTTTGCGCGGCGACTACGTTGTCGGCCGTGGGGTTTGCGAGACTGCCGCCGGCTTTGGCCATCGATTTGGGACCCAGGCCGCCGAAAGTGATCTGTCCGTTCGCACCCTTCAGGCCGTAGTGCACGTGCGCCTCGAACGTCGTCCAGCGCGATGGCGCAACGCCCCACATCGCCGGCGCTTTGGGCGATGTCGATTGCAGGACCGAGTAATCGGCGCCGATCAACCGTCCGCTAACATCGTACCACAACTGGCTGGGGTGCTTGATGTCGCTTTGCCAGTAGCGCGGGTTGACCCAGCTGATCGCCCCCGACTCATCTTCGTTCGTGTAGCGGTAGTAGCCGCCGCGCGTGGCGTCGGCCGTGGTCGCGAAACGCTCGTTCAAATCGCGCGAAACTCGGTCGACGAAAGCCTGTTCCGAGGCCGACGGCTTGGGGGCCATCGCGTCGGCAGTTGCCCGGCTTGCCGCCGCAGTGACAATGCCTGTGCTCAAAGCGAGAGCCAAGAATAGCGTCAAATTTTTCATAGGTTGGGCGTTCGCGCAATCCGGCGTAGCGGCCCTGCGCGAGAGAAAATCTATGAGGCGACACCTGGATTCGAACCAGGGTTCGAGGCTTTGCCGGCCTCGTGCCTTACCGCTTGGCTATGTCGCCGCGACAGTACGACCCGCTCGGGCGCCAGACGTTACGGCATTTGAGCGAACGTGCGTGGGCGAAACAGGGCTCGAACCTGTGACAGCCGCCTTGTAAGGGCGGTGCTCTACCAACTGAGCTATTCGCCCACTTTTTGAAACGCTCAGCGAGTCAGCCGAGTACCCCCAGCGGAATTCGAATCCGCGTCGCCGCCGTGAAAGGGCGGTGTCCTAGGCCTCTAGACGATGGGGGCGCGGCGGCCGCATGGGCCCGGCAGGACTTGAACCTGCGACCAACCGGTTATGAGCCGGCCGCTCTAACCAACTGAGCTACAGGCCCGCGCCTAGCCGTCCACTCGTATAGCACAAAAAGGGCCGCTTATCCCGTCAAACCAGGGAAGCGCTGCGCGGCATCGGCAATTGAAAGACCTTGGAAGGCAGCTCGCGGCTTTTGATGGCGTGGTGGCAGCATGGCGTCGGTCTGCAAGCCCCTGGTCAGCGTGGTGATGCCCGCGTACAATTGTCAGTTGCATGTCGCTGAGGCGATTGACAGCATACTGGCTCAGACGCTGCGGGATTTCGAGTTCATCATCATCGACGACGGATCGAGCGATGGGACCGCGACCGCTCTGGCACGATACCGCCGACTCGATCCTCGGATCAGCGTCGTGCGCCAGCAAAATCGCGGCCTGGGTAGCGCGCTTCGTACCGGCTGCGAACTAGCCCGCGGCGACTTCATCGCCCGAATGGACGCGGACGACGTCAGCATGACGGAGCGTCTGGCGGAGCAAGTTGTTTTCCTCGCTGAGCATCCGGAGATCGGACTGTGCGGCACGTGGGTGCGGACCGTCGGGGACGATCCAGGTCACGAATGGAAGTATCCAACGGAATCCGATGTGATTCGGTGCCGCCTGATATTCGGAGTCGCTCACATCCATCCCACGCTCATGATGCGAAGGTCGCTCATGACGCGTTTTGGCGTGACGTATGATCCGGCGTATACGTACGCGGAGGATTACGACCTTTACGCGCGCTGCGCCGATCGCGCGGCCTTCGCGAACTTGCCTCGAGTTCTGCTGCTGTACCGGACGCATCCTCAGCAGACAGGTCGCAGCTACGCGGATACAGACCGCCGCCGACAGGCGGGACGCGTGCAGCGAAGTCTCCTCGAGCATCTGAACCTGCCGCCCAGCGATTGGGAACTGAGCTTGCATCAGGCGTTGAGCGACTGGAAAATAGAGTCAAGTCGACGTTTTATATCCGCGGTTGATGCATGGCTACGCAAGCTGGAGTCCGGTAATGAGCGAACCGGCTGCTATCCTGAGCCGGCGTTTTCTCGTGTTCTCGCGGAACGTTGGTTCTACGCTTGCAACCTCGCTACGGAACTCGGCTGGTGGACATGGAACGCTTTTTGGGGTTCGCCGTTGGCTTCGGGAGCGCGGCTCGAATCCAGAAAAAAAGTGGACTTCGCGCTGCGCTGCCGCTTGGCGGTCAAGACGGCGCGATGAAGTCACGCGCCGCTTGAGTCAGCGCCGCGCCAAGCCGGGTTTGGCTCGCAACACCGGTCGCAACATCGTCTTTATCGTCGGCTGCCCGCGCAGCGGCACCACATGGCTGCAACGCCAACTCGCGTGCCATCCAGCGATCAAGACGGGCCAGGAATCCCACCTTTTCAGCGACGGTATAGCACCGTTATTGCGCGGCTGGCGCGTGAGCCTGCGCAACGATAGGGCCATCGGCTTGGCCGGATATTTCACCCAAGAACGCTTTTTTGAAGTCGTCCACGATTTCTTAGACTCCCTGCTCGAGCCGATGGTCGCGGATTTGCAACCCGGCGGGCTCTTTTTGGAAAAGAGTCCGGCGCATTCGCGCTGCATGCGGGAAATCGTAGAAATGCTGCCTGAAAGCCGCTTTATCCATGTGATGCGCGATGCGCGCGACGTCGTAGCGTCGTGCATGGAAGCAAGCCGCACCTGGGGTTCTGAGTGGGCGCCGCGCGATGCGCAAACAGCGGCGGACTTATGGCTTGAATGCGTGGGCGACGTGCGCCGCGCCAAAGCGCATCTGCAGCCATGGCAATTCCATGAAGTGCGCTACGAGGACGCTAGGCGCAGGCCCCAACGCGTCCTGAAGGGCTGCGCCGACTATCTAGCGCTGCAATGGAGCGACGAAGACATCGAACGTGCGGTAGCGGCCAATACCGTTTCGGCCACGCGTGCGTCCGGGGGCACGCCGATTCCGCTGGTCGGCGAACTAAAGAAACGACGAGGTCCGAGCGTCGAAGAGCCGGCGGGTTTCATGCGGACGGCGGCGGTGGGTCGTTGGCGCAAAGATCTGACGCTGCGCGATAAGTATCGGGTTTGGAGGGCGGCCCGCAGCACGATGGCCCAAACCGGCTATCGCTGGCCGTTCTTCCTGTGCTAGCTCTTAGTAAAGCTCAGCGCACCGGACGCAGTAGCGCTATTTTGGTTTGGCTCGGGCCGCGGCTAAAGCCGCGGCACTACATAAGATGGCGGCGAGGCATCGTGCGTAGGACCGGAGCCTTGCAGGCGCGGGAAAGCCGCGAGGCCCGGATAGACCGCGGAGTCGCCAAGCATCTCTTCGATCGCCATCAGGCGGTTGTATTTCTCCGTGCGGTCGCTGCGCGAAAGCGAGCCCGTCTTTATCTGGCCGGCGTTGAGCGCGACCGCGAGATCGGCGATCGTCGAATCTGCCGTTTCGCCCGAGCGGTGGGAGACGACGGTCGTGTAGCCTGCATTTCGAGCGCGCTGCGCGCAGTTCAGCGTCTCGGACAGGCTACCGATCTGATTGACTTTTATCAATATAGAGTTGGCCACGCCCTCGGCTATGCCGCGGTCGAGAAACTTCAAATTGGTCACGAACAAATCGTCACCGACCAGTTGAACGCGGTCTCCCAGACGCGCCGTCAACTCGTGCCACCCGTTCCAATCGTCTTGGGCCAGGCCGTCCTCGATGCTGATGATCGGAAAATCGCGCAGCAGTCTCTCGTAGAGGTCGATCGTGGCGCTCGGCGTCAGCGGCTTCACGGCGCGTTCCACGCGATAGGCTCCGTCCTCGAAAAATTCACTCGCCGCCGGGTCCAAAGCGATGAAGACATCCTTGCCGGCCGTGTAGCCGGCGGCCGCGATCGCTTCAATGATGAGGCTCAAGGCTTCGTCGATGTGAGCCAGCGGCGGTGCGTAACCGCCCTCGTCCCCAACCGTCGTCGCATAGCCGCGTCGCTTCAGTGCGGCGCCCAGCGCGTGGAAGGTCTCCGCGCCGCAGCGCACCGCCTCGCGCAGCGAAGGCGCCCCAGCCGGGACGATCATGCACTCCTGAAATTGAAGCGCGCCTTCGGCGTGTTTGCCACCGTTGATGACGTTCATCATCGGCACCGGTAGCGTAGAGGCGGCCACACCACCCAAGTAGCGATACAGCGGCATACCATAACTTGCGGCCGCGGCGCGAGCGCAAGCCATCGACACGCCTAAGATGGCATTGGCGCCCAACTTTGCCTTGTTCGGCGTGCCGTCCATGGCGATCAAGCTGCGGTCGATCCGTCCCTGCTCGTCGACCGGCGTTCCCACGAGCTTTGGGCCGATCGAGTCGTTTATGCCCTTGACGGCTTGGCGAACCCCCTTGCCGCCGTAGCGCTTCTTGTCACCGTCTCGAAGCTCCAGCGCCTCATGCGCCCCCGTTGACGCCCCTGATGGCACCGCGGCATCGCCCGCGAAACCGTCCGCCGTCTCGACGGACACCGCGACGGTCGGGTTGCCGCGCGAATCGAGGATTTCCCGCGCATGGATCGCAGCGATGAGATGAGACCGGGCCCGGAGCACTATTCGACGAGCCACCGGTCGATGTCGCGTGCGTAAATCAGCGGTCGGCCGTCGGGAAAGAACAGCGATATCTCACGCTGTGCGCTTTGCTGACTGTCGGAGCCGTGGACTAAGTTGCGCCCAACCGTCAGCGCGAGATCGCCGCGGATGGAGCCGGGCGCCGCTGCCGCCGGGTTGGTGGCGCCGATCGCGGCACGGCAAATCTCGACCGCGTTAGGCCCCGCAAAAACCATCGCTACCAGCGGGGAGCTCGTAATGTAATCGACCAGGCCTGCGAAAAAAGGCTTGGCGGCGTGCTCTTCATAGTGGCGCTCGGCCAACTCGCGGCTTACCTGCATCAGTTTAAGAGCTACGAGCTGCAGCCCCCGCCTTTCGAAACGGGAAATCACTTCTCCGACGAGTCCCCGCTGCACCGTATCTGGTTTGGCGAGGATTAAAGACCGTTCCACCCAAGCTTTTTCGTCGCATCCGCAGGCCGGGCCTTGACGTAAGCGCTTGCGCCGACCGAGAGATCGTCGTGATCGCGCAACATGGCGACCATCATCTGCGCTGATTTCGAGCGTGCGAGCCACGGGCACACGACGATAACCGGCCACCGCTTTGCGTACGCCGAGAGACGCCGATGGTAAGCTGCTGCTTGCGGCTCGTCGATCGATCGGCTGTCCGGCTGAGGGTGGCCGAGAACGCGGATCGTCTGCCAGCCTGCGTCGACGACTTCGCGAACGGCCTCATCGAGCGGATCTTCCTCCCCGGCTGAGCCGGATTCGACCGCCTCATAATGCCAGGCGAACGTCAGCTGGTGCTGGCGCGCGAGATGATCTAGGTCGAAGCCGTCGCCGCTGACGATTTTCTCTAACGGCTCGCGATGATCGGGATGTACGAGCAAAATCACGGCTTGGCCGGCACGCAACCCGTTCAGGATAAAGGGCCGGGCGAAGTCTATATACTGCGCGATGTCCTCCACGACCAGCATGGCATGGCGGCCCAGCGTCACGGCGGCGCTTTGGATACCGGCGTCTAAGGGTGGCGGGACGGCGCCGAGCTGTTCCAGCTTTTGGCGGATAAGCGAAAGCGAATAACCGCGGCCCTTGAAAAAATTGATTTGGGCGATGCGCGCAACGGCTGCCGCTTCGTCGAAAAGATGCGTGCGGCCGATCGAAGAATCCGCCGCCAACAGGCCGCATTCGCCGTACTTGCGAAGCGTGGGGACCGATATCTTCAGCTTCGTCGACAGTTCCTTGATGGTCACTTGTGGTGACAAGCGTTTACTCCGGTCCTTTATAGATTTCGTGAACGGCGCTGGTTCTTGGAGACCGAGGTCCTAGCAACCTGAGCAGCGAGCGCTATTATGCGCCGGCGGCGATCGATGAAGGCCGGCTAGCTGCGGCCCTGTCGGGATTAGCGCGCTTCGACGTCGTTCGCTATGCGGCTAGTACGGACTCCACAAACGCACGCGCGCTGCAAGTCATACATACTGATGATTCGCTTGGCATATCATTTGTTACGGACTACCAGCAAAGCGGGCGCGGCCGCGCCGGGCGGCGCTGGATCGCCGCCGCCGGAAGCTCGCTGCTGATGTCCACGATTCTGCCGACGCCGCTGCGCGCGGTCAGCCTGCCGGCGGTCGGCTTTTGGGCTAGCCTAGCCGTCGCCGATGCCGTTGCTCTTGCGTGCGACGTTAGTTTGGCGTTGAAGTGGCCGAACGATCTGCTGCTCGGCGGCCGCAAGTGTGCGGGAATCTTAAGCGAGGCGCGATCCGCCGGTGGCCGATCGCGAGTGGTCGTCGGCCTTGGTCTCAACGTCAACCGGCCACTGACTGCCGATCGAAGTTTCGACGCCGCATGGTTGTCGGATGGGGCGCGGCGATCGGTCGACCGCGAAGCGCTTTGCGCAGCGTTACTGGGTTTTTACGAAAAAAGGTTCGACGAACTAGCCGACCGGCCCGACGCAATCATCGCGCGTTGGAACAAGCGTGCGGCGCTGCATGGCCAGCGCATGGCAGTCAAAGATATCGGCGGAAGGCTCCTGTGCGAAGGCACGGCCCAAGGCGTCGACCCTTCCGATGGAGCGCTATTGCTGCAGACGGATGGCGGTTTGCAGCGCGTGACCTTAGGAGATGTGGAAGCATTGGGCTAAGCGCAATAGGTGTCCGCGCTGGTAAGTGAGCGCTCCGGGAGACGCTTACAGTTTGGTTGCGAAGGCTTGTTCGGCGTGGTACGAGGAGCGGACCAGCGGACCCGATACGACCTGATGAAAACCCATCGGCTTGACCATTTCCGCAAACCACGCGAACTTCTGTGGGCTGACGAATTCCACGACCTTGAGATGCTTGGGCGTCGGTTGGAGATACTGACCGAACGTCACGATTCCGACGCCGGCAGCCCGCAAATCGCGCGCCGTTTGGAGCACGTCCTCGTCGCTTTCCCCCAGCCCCAGCATGATGCTCGATTTCGTGAAGATGTCGGGGTGCATGCGCTTGGCGTTCTGTAGCACCCGCAGTGACTGCTCGTAGTCGCAGCGGCGGTCGCGCACGCCGCGCGTCAGGGCGCGCGTCGTCTCGATGTTGTGCGCGAACACGTCGGGCCGTGCGTCGATGACCGTGCGCAGGGCCGCCTCATCTCCGCGGTAATCCGACGTCAGAACTTCGATCTTGACCCGCGGCGTGCGCTGGCGGATCGCGCGGATCGCTTCGGCCATCTGCGCCGCGCCGCCGTCGGGCAGGTCGTCCCGGTCGACGCAGGTGATGACCGCGTACTCAAGTTTTAGATCGTCGATGGACTTCGCGAGCTTGAAGGATTCGAGCGGGTCGATCGGGTTGGGCTTGCCGGTCTTGACGTTGCAGAAGCGGCAGCCGCGCGTGCACGTGTCGCCCAAGATCATGAAGGTGGCGGTGCCGACGCCCCAGCATTCGGCGATGTTAGGGCACATCGCTTCCTGACAGACCGTGTGCAAGTTGCGGTCGCGTACGATTGCGCGCAGCTTGTGATAGTTGTCGCCCGACGGCAGCTTGACTTTAAGCCATTCCGGCTTGCGGGCGATCATGCTAGGACAGCGGCCTGCACGGACAGCACGTTGGTCCGCACGGCCGGTAAGCCCGCATCGTCGCCTGCGCACAGTTCTATCTGGAAAACGTCTTGCAGAGCGCGCCGCATGGGCACCTTGACCTCATCTAAGGACGGCGTGCGGCCAACCTGCGCCGACAGCGTCGTGATCGCCACGCCGGGCATGCCGCATGGGTTGATCAGACGGTAGAAATAGGGATCAGTAAAAACATCGAGCGCAAAACCATGGAAAGTGACGCCGCGCCGCACGGCCGCGCCGATCGAAGCGATCTTGGCGTCGCGCACAAAAACGCCCGGGTGATCGACGCGCCGCTCGGCTTGGACTCCAAGGGCCGCGAGCGTGCGGATTATGCTCTCCTCCATCTTGCGGACGAAGCCCTGTACTTCACGCAGCCGCGCCAACTTGAAGATCGGATAACCGATCAGCTGGCCGGGCCCGTGAAACGTGAGGTCGCCGCCCCGCTCTACCTCGAAATACTCAACCCCGTGTCGCTCTAATTCGGCTGCTGAAACCAGCAGGTTCGCCCGCCTGCCGGACTTGCCCATCGTTATGACCGGCGGATGCTCGCACACGATCAGCGTGTCAGCACAGGCATCGCTCGCGCGCTCGGCATGGATGCGGCGCTGCAGCGCCCATGCGTCGGCGTATTCGACGAGCCCCAGATCGAGCAAACGGACAGCGTTCACGTCTTAGCGGGCACCGGCGTGTTGACGATATGGATGGCCCGGCCGTGCATCGCTTCGGCAGCTTCCATGATCGGCTCCGCGAACGTCGGATGCGGATGAATCGACAGGCCGATGTCTTCGACGGTCGCTCCCATCTCGATCGCGATGACCGCTTCGCCGATCATCGATTCGGCGGTGGGGGAGACGGCGTGTACGCCGAGCACGAGGTCGGTCTGCTTGTCGCCGACGATCTTCACCATGCCGTCGCTGACGCCGACCGTGCGCGCGCGGCCGAGCGCGTTGAGCCGGAACTTGCCGATCGACACTTCGTAGCCGGCTGCTTTTGCCGCTTCCTCCGATAGTCCGGCGGTCGCGACTTGCGGGTCGGTGTAGACGCAGTTGGGAACCGCCATCGGGTCGTAAGCCGACGCCATGCCGGCGATCGCCTCGGCGGCGACCACACCTTCCTTCATCGCCTTGTGCGCGAGCAGCGGCGGCCCGGCGCAATCGCCGATCGCGAACACGCCGGCTACGTTGGTACGGCGCTGTTCGTCGACGCCGATGAAGCCTCGGTTCATCGTCAGGCCCAGCTTTTCGAGGCCCAGGCCGGCGGTGCGCGGGCGGCGGCCGACGGCCACGAGTACCTTTTCGAACTCGCGCGTTTCGTTCAGCGCGCCTTCGAGCGTGACTGCGACCGTCGAGCCTTTGGGCTTCGCGGCGGACGCCTTGGTCTTGAGGTGGACGTCGATGCCCTGCTTCTTGAGGATGCGCAGCAGCAGTGTCGATATCTCCAAATCCGTGTCGCCGAGCGCGCGATCGGCTAGTTCGACGACCGTGACCTCAGCACCCAAGCGCCGGTAGATCGTCGCAAACTCCAAACCGATGACGCCGGCGCCCAAAATCAAAATGCTCTTGGGAAGTTCAGATAGGGTGACGGAGTCGTCGGAGTTCAGCATCGTCTTGCCGTTGCGCTCGAAGCCCGGCAAGGGAATCGGCTCGGAGCCGGTCGCGACGATGAGGTTTTCCGCGGAGTGCGACTGCTCGGCGCCGTCGGCCGCCTGGATCTTGACGCTCGTCCGGTCGACGATGGAGGCGCTACCCACTGCCCAGTCGACCTTGTTGGCTTTGAATAGCGTGCCGATGCCCCCGACCAGGTCGTCGATCATCTTGGCTTTCCACGCGTTCAAGACGCCCAAGTCGATCTTTGGGGGCTCGAATTCGATGCCCATCGCTTTGATCTCGCGTGCCGCAGTGATCACTTCGCCGACGTGCAGCAGCGCTTTGGACGGCATGCAGCCCCAATTCAGACATACGCCGCCGAGCCGTTCTTTTTCCACGCACAATACGCGCTTGCCCAGCTGCGCCGAGCGAATCGCAGCGGAGTAGCCGCCGGGGCCGCCGCCGATTACGATGACGTCATGCGATGCGGCCATCTCCTTTATGCGCCTTCCATCAGCAGAAGTTCGGGAAGCGCGAGCGAATCGGCGACGTCACGTACGAAGAGTGCGGCCAGCGCGCCGTCGACGACACGATGATCGAAGGAGATCGACAGGTACATCATCTGGCGGATCACGATCTCGCCCCCGCGTACCACCGGTCGCGGGGCCACGGAATGAGTGCCGAGGATGGCGACCTCGGGATAGTTTATCACGGGAAAAGTGAACAGCC
>JALYUR010000096.1 GCA_030853635.1 Vulcanimicrobiota bacterium
AGAACCCAAAGCTTCCCCATCTTGTTGCGACGTTCGATCCTATCACCTCGCCGTCGACTTCAGCAGCATACGCCCAAGCCGGTTCGGCCGCAAAGCGGGGGCGGATGTACTCCACGTCGCCGAAGACGCGAATTGGATCGGGTGCTCCCAGAAACGTGCCGAACGCCGTTCGCATTACCCGGTCGGCAACGTCGAGGTCATCGGCCAGCAATGGACGGATCAAAACGTTCATCACGCCGGCTCCATTTGGATGGTGTGCGATGCTCTTGGCTAAATGCCCTTGCGCGATCAGCTAGCTCCCTGTTTGGATTCTTCACCGCCCAGTAAACCTTTCTTGACGATCCTCACCCGGCCTTACCAGCCTCTCGGTGGTCATCGTTGAGCTTCATATATGCTCAGGTATGCTCAGGGCGAGCGGGGAGTTGCATGAAACGACTTGCCTTGGCCGCTGCATCGGCAACAGGTTTTTTCGGCACGTTTGCGCTCCTGACAGCTACCGGCGCGGACGCCGATGCGCCGCGGAGCCTCCGCGCAATTTGGGGCGTGTAGCCGCGCGGGTTGGCGCCATTATGCAAGATCAAAGCATGTATTTAGGGCATTGCGGTGAACGTCAGTGTGCATGGATTACGCAGGCCGGATCAGCATCAATCCCGACAAGCGCGGAGGCAAGCCTTGCATCAGGAACCTTCGAATTACCGTATACGACATTTTGGAGTACTTAGCAAGCGGGATGACGGAAACTGAAATACTTACAGATTTTCCTGAACTCGAGCGAGATGATATCCGTGCTACGCTCGCGTTTGCGGCCAACAGAGATCGCAGGCTGAGCCAGATCGCGATGTGAGCCTGCTGCTGGATGAAAATATCAGCCGGCATCTATTGGATGTTTTGAAAGCATCATTCCCGGCCGCAGAACACGTCACCTTAATTGGATCAAGCGAATCAAGCGATGCTGAGGTTTGGGCGTACGCCAAAAACAAAGCACTCGCCATTTTGACAAAAGATCAGGACTTCTACCATCGTTCAACCACATATGGCTTTCCACCCAAAGTGATTTGGTTGAGGTGTGGTAATTGCTCCACTAAGCGACTCCAAGAAATCGTTACGAAGCGCGTACAGACAATTCAGATCTTTCTCACAAACAACCAGGATGGACTTCTGATCATAGACGCCTAGAGTACGCTTGATTCCGGTTCTGCGGCAGTCTACGGCCAGCGCAGTTCCGGCCGTGATTCGGCCGGCTTTACGCCTGCCCGCGTGACGATGAGCGCGCGGACGGCGCCAGGAAGTTGAGGCCAAAAGTGCGCAACCTCACCGGCATCGCTAGCCGAGAAATCACCGACCAGGGAGGTCGATCCATTACGCGTTTCCCACAGTTCGTAGCGACCGCGCGGCTCGAGATCCATGCCGACGAGGTACAGCCAGCTGCCATCCGCCGCTTGAAGCACTTTGGCCGACCCGAGCGGACCACGCAGCGCGTGATGGATGAAGTGGCTGTGCACCATGGCGATGACCGGCACATCGAGGCGCTGTGCCGCTATTCGGTCGTTCCAGACGGCGGCCCCAAGGATCGCCGCGGCCGCCAGACTCGCAGCCGCGGCGAGTGGACGCCACGTGCCCGGCCAGCCTGGTCTTGCCGGCCGGCGCGAACCCTGGGAGTTTGCAAGCGTGCGCAAAGTGGGCCGCGCCGCTTCGCCGGCGCCAAACGCATCAACCGCGCCCAGCATTTCCGCCATAACAACGGCGCAGGTTGGGCAGCGGTCGGCATGGTCGAGCACGACCGTAGCCGCGTCGCCTTCCAGCGACCCGAGCGCAAACGCTGCCAGCTCCGCATACGGATGATCCTTCACGACACGCCGGTCCTTAATCGCTGGCCGAGGCGCTGCAATGCCAGCTGCGCTCGACGCTTGACGGTGCCTAACGGAGCCCCAGTGCGCTCGGCGATCTGGCCAAGCGTCAAGAACCGATAGTAGGCAAGTGTGACGACGACGCGCTGTTCGTCCGGCAACAGCGCCAGCGCGGCGCGCAGTTCGTCGGTCTGAGCGGCGGCGTCGACGACTTCTGAGGGATCACCGCAAGCGCTTTGGGGCGACGAATCGGCGCCATGCAGTTCTCTGGCCGCACGGCGTTGGTCGCTGCGCATGATGGCCAGCGCGCAGTTGCGGGTAACTACCATGAGCCAGGGCGCTATGCCGCCGGTCCGCACGAGCAAGCCGTGCCGGCGGTGCCAAAGCGCGGCGAATGCTTCTTGAACCGCGTCTTCGCTGCGCATCGAGTCCCCAAGTACGCGGTACGCAAGCGCATTGCACCGGGCGCCGTAAAGCCGGTAGGCCTCTTCCAAGGCAGACGGATCATCGTCGGCAAGACGCTTGGCGAGACCATCGCCGTCGGGTTGGGTCATCCGGCTTGCTACATCGCCAACGAGCTGTCTGCCACGGCAATGCGCTTGGAGGAAGCCGCCAGCGTGACGGTACGAACGCCTAAGTGCTTGGCGAGTTCGCCGGCGGCGACTTTCAGCGGTCCTGGGTGTGGCGCCGTGCCAGGAGCCGGCTGCGGGAACGCCGTGGAGTCGGCTGTGTAGAAGGTCACGTTGCCGTCGGTCTTGGTAAACACCTGATGGATGTGGCCGTTGAGCACCGTCACCGAATCGAAGCGGCGAAGCATGGCGAGAAGTTCCAGATAGTCGTCGGTGCTCCAGCCCCACTGCGGATAAACCGCGTAGAGCGGTATGTGCGCAAAGACGACGATCGGCATGCTGGCTCGCTGACCGGCAAGATCATTGCGGGCCCATTCCAATTGGTCGCGCCCCAAGACGCCGCCCTTTTTTATGTCCAAGACATTTGTGAGGCCAAGCGAGTGCACACCTGCAGCGTCGAAACTATACCATTCCCTAGCACCACCGTCAGCATTGTGGCCGAACATCTTGAAGAATTGCAAGCCGCGATCGTCGATGACGTCGTGCTCCCCGGGCACGGCATAAAAAGCGCCGGCTTTAATCGTGCCGAGCATCTGCTTTACGGTATCGAATTGGTCCGGTTTTGAGAGGTGGGTCAAGTCGCCGGTGTGCATGACAAATTCCGGCGGTTGAGGCAGCGCGTTAATCAGGTTGATCGACTTTTGGAACGTGGCGATCACATCGGGGTTCGCAGCCCCGCCGAATCCCACATGGGTGTCGCTGATCTGCACGAAGGTTCGTCCTCCCGGCTGCGTTTTGCCGGCACTGGCCAGCGCCTTACCGACCATGCCGGTCCCCGTCAAGCCGTAGACGACGCCCGTGCCGCACCAAGCCATGCACTCAAGAAACCGCTCGCGATTCATGTTCTTCACTTGCATTTCGTCACCACGACAACGGCTTTCATATACGGATGCACCTTGCAAAAGTATGCGTAGGTTCCCGCCGCAGCGAACTCGTGCGAAAAGCTGTCGCCTTGGCCCAGCCCTTTGGACTCGAAGGAAGCATCGGCGGCAGTGACCGTATGCGGATCGTCGTCGTTGTTCTTCCACGCTACGGTCTGACCGGCGCATACCGATACTTTGGCGGGCTTAAACGCATAGTTGTCTATCACAATGTCGGTCGCCGGCTTCGCCACCGGCGTCGGGGCAGCGTTATCCGCGCCGAGCACGACGGCGGAACAGCCGATTGCAACGACGGCGCCCGTGAGGAACGCAAGAGCTTTGTTCATTTCCGATACCTCCGTTTCAAGCGAATAAAATGCTGATCAACCTGTATATGCCGCGGAGGCGCGGCCGGTTCACTATGCCGCAAATTATTCTTGGAATTTAGCCGGCGCGTGGAGGTCAGCGTTCCATCGCGCTAGGATTCTACACCGTACACGCGCATGAAGATAACTTCGACGATTGCCCGAGTGCTGCTGGGACTGCTCTTTGCGGTTACGGGGCTTAACGGCTTTCTGCTGTTCATGCCGCCGCCACCGACGGGCATGCCGCCTAACGCAGCGGCGTTCACCGCCGTCACGAACGCGTCGCATTATATCTATCTTGTATCGGGCGCCCAGCTGCTCGCGGGTGTTCTGCTGTTAGTGAACCGCTACGTGGCATTTGCGCTCGTGGTGTTGGCCGCAGTGCTCGTAAACATCCTCACATTCCACATCACGATGTGGCCGCAGACGATTTTTCCGCTGCCGATCGTGGCCGTGATCCTGTGGTTCCTTGCCTGTTGGCCGCTGCGAGCGCATTTCGCAAAGCTGTTTGCAGCCAAACTGTAAGCCGCTCGGCTCGGTGCGTGGATCAGCGCGCCAACCCGCGGCTGCGCCAAGCGGTGATACGTGAGCCCAGCGGACGCGGTCTTGGCCGTGCACCTGATGGTGGCGGCCTTCAATGTCTTTGGCTTAGTCGTCGTGCCGCTCGGGCTCTGGCGCGGTTGGAGTTTTATTTACGTTTTTTGGTGGCGGGCGCTGCATCTGGCGTCGCTGGCCGTCGTCGCGGCGCAAAAACTCTTGGGGCGCTCTTGTTTTCTGACCAGCTGGGAGAGCAGTCTTCGTAGCGGCTCGACGATGGCCGGAAAAGCGACGTGGGTGCAAAACCTCGGCGATCGCCTGCTGTTCTGGGATCTCCCCATTTGGTTCTTCGGCGTGCTGTACGCGCTCGCG
>JALYUR010000099.1 GCA_030853635.1 Vulcanimicrobiota bacterium
TGCTGCGCGGCGATCAAGTGAGAATGCGCGACAATCAAGGTGAGAAAATATCCGCTCGCTTGTGGCGTCAGTACGGGGAAACCCGACCGGAGGCGCGAGCGAGGGGAGACCTGGCCTGACGTCCCGCCAGAGGGACGGATCGCCTGGTGATCGCGACCGGGTTGGGTTTGGGATCGGGTCTTCTCTCGAAGGGACCCCCGCTTGCCCGGCCGCCATGTCACCGATCACCAGATGAGGCTCTACATGACGTTACGACTGACACACGGCCCGGCGATCTCTGCTGCCAAGGCTTCGATCAGCACGGCCACCGCCTATCGCTACGAGCAGACCCACCAGCTTCCATCGTCACAGAAAAAGCTTCGCGGCCGCCGCCGCCCGGATCCGCTGGTCGACTTCTTCGACGCCGAGGTCGTGCCGATGCTCAAGGCCGCACCTGACCTGCGCGCGGTGGCGATCTTCGATGAGATGCAACGGCGCCATCCGACGTTTTCCGCAGGCGCCCGCCGCACCCTGGAGCGCCGCATCCGCTCCTGGCGGGCGATGCATGGCGCAGACCAGGAGGTGATCTTCCGCCAGGTTCATGAACCAGGCCGGATGGGCCTGTCGGATTTCACCGACATGGCCGAACTGGGCGTCACAATCGCGGGCGTGCGGCTCGAGCACCGGCTGTATCATTTCCGGCTCGCCTACTCTGGTTTCGAGCATGCGCACGTCATTCTTGGCGGCGAAAGCTATGTCGCGTTGGCTGAGGGACTGCAGAACGCATTGTGGGCCCTTGGCGGCGCGCCGCTCGAGCATCGCAGCGACAGCCTCTCGGCCGCATTCCGCAACCTGGACCAGGATGCGCGCCAGGACCTGACCCGGCGCTATGACGCGCTGTGCGCCCACTACGGCATGCAGCCGACCCGCAACAACCGCGGCGTCGCACACGAGAATGGCGCCATCGAGAGCGTCCACGGCCATCTCAAGAAGGCGGTCCACGACGCGCTGCTGATGCGCGGGACCGGCGACTTCGACACCCTCGCCAACTATCGCCGCTTCATCGACGAGATCACGAGCCGCAAGAACGCCCATCACGCCAAACGCATCGAAACCGAGCGGCCGGCCCTGCAGCCCTTGCCCGGACAGCGGACGTGCGATCACGAGGAAACCGTCGTCACCGTCACCTCGTCGGGCGGCTTTACGTTGCGCAAAGTGTTCTACACTGTGCCGTCCAGGCTAATCGGCCATCGCCTGCGGGTCCGGCTGTATGATGACCGCCTCGACCTGTTCGTTGGCGCCACCTTGCTGATGACCTTGGCACGGGGACGTGCCGCCCCGAATGGCAAACACGCCCATGTCGTTGATTATCGCCATGTCATCCATGCTTTACGACGCAAACCCATGGCGTTGCTCAACCTGGTCTACCGCGACCAGCTGTTCCCCCGCGATGCCTACCGCCTGACCTTCGACCGGCTGCTCAATAAGCTGCCGGAGAAATCGGCCTGCCGCCTGATGGTCGAACTTCTGGCGCTCGCCCATGAGCGTGGATGCGAGGCCGAACTTGCATTACTGCTCAGCGACGATCTCGCCGCCGCCCAACTGCCCGACCTCGCCGCGCTGCGCGCCCGGTTCGCACCTGATCCCGCCGCGTTGCCCGAAATCGTCGTCCATCTCGCGCCGCTTGCCGCTTATGAAGCGCTGCTCGGGACCGATGTCGGAGAAGCAGCATGACCCGGGATGGCGACACGCCGGGCATGGACAACGCCGGCATCAACACCGATGGCATCGACGCGGCACGGCTCACGCTGATGCTCAACGATCTCCGTCTGCCCGCGATCAAGCAGGACTGGCAGCGCTTCGCCGAGCGGGCGGACAAGCAAAGCTGGCCTGCAGCCCGCTTGCTGGCCACGCTGGCCGAGCACGAGATCGCCGAACGCGACCGCCGCCGCCTCGCACGCCATCTCGCCGAGGCGCAGCTGCTGCCTGGCAAGACCCTCGACAGTTTCGACTTCACCGCGGTGCCGATGATCTCCAAGGCCCACGTGTTGGCAATCTGCGCCGGAGACAGTTGGATCGACAAAGGCGCCAATCTGCTGCTGATTGGCGGACCAGGCGGCGGCAAGACGCACCTCGCCTCCGCCATCGGCTTGGCCCTGGTGGAAAACGGCTGGCGCGTGCTGTTCGTCCGCACATCCGACCTGGTGCAAAAACTGCAGATCGCCCGCCGTGAACTGGCGCTCGAAGCCGCCATTAACCGGCTCGACCGCTTCCACCTGCTGATCCTCGATGACCTCGCCTACGTCAGCAAGGACCAGGCGGAAACTTCCGTCCTGTTCGAGCTGATCAGTGCCCGTTACGAACGGCGATCAACCCTGATCACGGCAAATCAGCCCTTTGGCGCCTGGGGAAAGGTTTTTCCCGATCCCGCTATGACGCTCGCCGCTGTCGATCGTCTCGTCCCACCACGCGACCATATTCGAGATCAACGTCGACAGCTACCGGCGCCGCGCCGCACTCGAACGCAAGAACAAGGGTGCCGGACGGCCGCAAAGCTACGCGACAATCAAGGATCTCGAAGCCGTGTCGCGCCCCGACAATCAAACCCCAACTTAGCTCTTGCCCGCGGCAACTAGGCAGCACATCGGCGCGATGAACAACAGCGTTGAGCATCATGCCGAGCGTATCGACCAGGATGTGGCGCTTCTTGCCTTTGACCTTCTTGCCAGAATCGTAGCCCGACGGGTCGATCGAGCGCCCCCTTTTTCC